>NZ_DAMBJX010000026.1:39912-43196 GCF_032067225.1 Brevundimonas vesicularis
TGGCCAGGGCCACGGTGGCGGCGAAGCCCAACATGCCGATCACCAGGGCGGCCTCGAAATAAAGCTGGCTGTTGGTGCGGATGCCGAACACCACCACCAGCAGCATGCCGTTGAGATAAAGGGTATCCATGCCCAGGACGCGATCCTGGGCGCGCGGACCGTGAATGATCCGCCATGCCGCCAAGCCCATGGCGCAGGTCAGCATCAGCTGGGCCAGACCCAAGCCCCAGGTCAGCACCGCCGCCGTCATTCGAAAATCTCCATCAGCCGGCGCTCGTAGCGATCCTTGATCAGCCGCACCCAGGTCTCCTCATCCACGAGATCCAGCACGTGCAGCAGCAGACGGCCGGTGGCGGACTCATACTCAACCCACAAGGTGCCGGGCGTCGAGGTGATGATGATGGCCAGGACCGCCAGGCCATACCGGTCGCGCAGGTCCAGCGGAATATGGATGAAGCCGGATGTGCGCTCATGCCGTCGCCGCCCCAGAATGATGTGCGACACCGCCCAGTTGGAGCGCACGATGTCGCCGACGACGTCGATGGCGAGGCGCACTATGGCCATCGGCGACTTCACCCGCACGCGATCAACGCCCAGCGCC
Organism: Brevundimonas vesicularis; assembly: GCF_032067225.1. Taxonomy (GTDB): domain Bacteria; phylum Pseudomonadota; class Alphaproteobacteria; order Caulobacterales; family Caulobacteraceae; genus Brevundimonas; species Brevundimonas vesicularis_F. The sequence goes on from NZ_DAMBJX010000026.1 coordinate 40,514, forward strand.
AGCATGACGATCGGCGCCAGCAGGGCCAGCAGCACCGCGAGCGCCAGAGACGGCGGCGCGACCGAGGCGCTGAGCAGGATCGAGGCGACGAACAGGCCTAGTGAAAGGATGGGGTAGGGCAAGACGCGTCTCATCGACCGCCCCCGCCCAGCACCGCGTGGATATAGCCTTGCGGGTCAGCCAGCCAGGCCGCCGTGTGGTCGGTGTAGATCAGGGCGGAGCCAGCGAAGATGGCCAGGAACACGCAGGCGCCAAGCAGGGCTGCGACCGCCGTCAGCTCGGCCGCACCCACCACGAAAGCCGGCGCATCTTCGTCGCGTGTCCAGATAGCGCCGACGCCCAGGCGCGTCAGGCCGATCAAAGCGCCGAGGCTGGACACAGAAAGTACGGCGACCAGCGTCCAGGCCGCCGCATCGCCAACGCCGATCAAGGCGCTGATCATAGACAGTTTCCCGACGAAGCCGGCCAAAGGCGGCAGGCCGGCGACCATCAAGGTGCAGATCAGAAAGGCGCCGCCCAGGGCGGCGACGGCCGCCGGAATGACCAGGCCCGGCTCGTTGCGCTCTTCGTCGTCGAACGGATCACGATATTCGTCATCGAAAACAGCGCGCGCCTCTCCGACATCAGATTCTCGCCCTCGCTGGAGGATCTCGGCCAGCAGAAACAGGGCTGCGCAGGCCAGAGTTGAGCCGATCAGATAAAAGAGCGCGCCGCTGAGGGTCGCTGCATCGCCGACGCCCAGGCTGGCCAGAACGGTGCCGGAAGAAATCATCACGCCGAATCCGGCGGCGCGCGACAGATCGCGAGAGGCGATCAGGCCGAATGTGCCGAACCCTATGGTCGCCAGTCCGCCGACGAACAGCCAGGTCAGGCCAAATCCGGCGGAGGCGCCCGCGTCGGCGCCAAGCAAAAGCAGGCTTAAGCGGATGACCACATAGACCCCGACCTTGGAGAGGATGGCGAAGACCGCCGCCGCTGGCGCGCTGGCTGCCGAATAGGTGGGGGTCAGCCAGAAGCCCAAGGGCCACATGGCGCATTTGATCAGGAAGGCCGTGCCTAGCACCGCCGCTCCGATATGGAATAGCCCCAGGTCATCCGTTGCGACGGTCGCGACCCGCGTTGCAACATCCGCCATGTTCAGCGTGCCGGTCACGCCGTAGATCAGGCTGACGCCGATCAGAAACAGCAGGGATGCGGTCAGATTGACGGCGATATAGATCACGCCCGCCCGCACCCGCGCCTCGCCCGACCCATGCAGCGCCAGTCCGTATGAGGCGGCCAGCATGATTTCGAAAAAGACGAACAGGTTGAACAGGTCGCCGGTCAGCAGGGCGCCGTTCACCCCCATAATCAGAAGCAGGAACAGGGCGTGGAAGCGCGGTCCCGCTCGGTCCCATCGCGCCAGGGCGAAGATCAGGGCGCATCCGGCCAAAACGCTGGTCAGCGCAACCATCATCGTCGACAGCCGGTCGGCCACCAGGACAATGCCGTAGGGCGCAGCCCACGACCCCAGGCGATAGACCCGCGCAGTATCGCCGCCGCCCACGGCGCCGTTTGCGCTTTCGTGCAGCAGAACCAAGGCCATGATCAGAATGGCGGCCATAGCGCTCAAGCTGAGCGCCGCCTTCAGCGTTCGGCGACGTTCGTCAAGCAGCAGCATGGCGGAGGCGATGATCATCGGCAGGACGATGGGGCCGATGATCAGATGGGCGTTCCAGTCGATCATGCGTCCGGCTCCTTGCCATCGACATGGTCGTTGCCGGTGATGCCGCGCGCGGCCAGAATGACGACCAGGAACAGCGCCGTCAGGGCGAAGCTGATGACGATCGCGGTCAGGACCAGCGCCTGCGGCGTCGGGTCGGTGTAGCGCGCGGGGTCGGAGACGTCGCCCGCCAGTACGGGCGGCGCGCCCGACCTCAGCCGCCCCATGGCGAAGATGAAGATGTTGACCGCATAGGACAGCAGCGACAGCCCCATGATCACCTGGAAGGTGCGCGGGCGCAGCAGCAGCCAGACACCCGAGGCCGACAGCACGCCGATGGCGAGGGCGAGAACCAGCTCCATCATGACAGCTCTGCTTCTTCGGCGTCTCTTTGCTTGGGCTTGCGCAGCGACTGGTGCGCCAGGGCGACGAGGGTCAGGACCGTGGCGCCCACGACCAGAACGACCACGCCCAAGTCGAACAGCACGGCGCTGGCCAAGGGCACGCGTCCCAGGATCGGCAGGTCGGCATACTGGAACCAGGACGTCAGGAAGGGATAGGCGAAAAGCCACGATCCGATCCCGCTGAGGGCGGCGATCACCAGGCCCGCGCCGATCCAGAAGATGGGCCGGATGGCCAGCCGCTCTTCGACCCATCGGGCGCCCGAGGCCATATATTGCAGGATGAAGGCGATCGACAGGGCCACGCCCGCCGCGAAACCGCCGCCTGGCAGGTCGTGCCCGCGCAGGAACAGGTGGACGGCGAGCAGGATGATGAAGGGGAAGATCCAGCGCATCACCACGCGGGGGATCAGCATGGTCTCCTTCAGCGTGTCGCCCTCCGATCGCGTCTCATGATCGCGGTCTGAGGCGTCCTGCACGCTCTGCTGGCTGGGATTGGACAGGGTGTCGTCGGCGGGACGGAAGCGGCGCAGCAGGGCGAAGATCGTCAGGCCGACAATGCCCAAAACCGTGATCTCGC
>NZ_DAMBJX010000027.1:0-5821 GCF_032067225.1 Brevundimonas vesicularis
CCGTGGTCTGGGGCGAGCAGGCGGCAGCCAGAAGCGCGACGGCGGCGATGAGGGAAATGCGGATCATGAAATCTGTCCTTTGGTGAAGCCTGACCACACGTCGTCGTAGTCGAGCTGCATCTGCGGTGATTCCGACGCCCATTTCGTGACGCGGATCGGCATGCGCGTCTCGAACATGAAGGCCAGGGTGTTTTCGATCTTGTGGGGCTTGAGTTCGGCCTTGATCGCGCCGTCATAGCTGGCCTGATCGGGGCCGTGGCCGCTCATGCGGTTGTGCAGCGATGCGCCGCCTGGCGCGAATCCGCCCGCCTTGGCGTCATAGGCGCCGGTCACCAGACCCATGAACTCGCTCATCACGTTGCGATGGAACCACGGCGGGCGGAAGGTGTCCTCGGCCACCATCCAGCGCGGCGGGAAGATGACGAAGTCGATATTGGCCGTGCCGGGCGTCTCGGACGGGCTGGTCAGGACGGTGAAGATCGACGGATCAGGATGGTCGTAGCTGACGGTGTTGATCGTGTTGAACCGCGCCGTATCGTAGCGGCAGGGGGCCAGATTGCCGTGCCAGGCGACGACGTCCAGCGGGCTGTGACCGAAGGTCGTGGCCCAGAGACGGCCGCCGTATTTCTGGACGCATTCGGTCGGGCGATCCACGTCCTCATAGGCCGCAATCGGCGTCTCGAAGTCGCGCGGATTGGCCAGGCCGTTCGAGCCGATGGGACCGAGATCCGGCAGGCGGAACGGACTGCCGTAGTTCTCGCAGACATAGCCGCGCACCGGCCCCTCGACCTCGACGCGGAACCGCACGCCGCGCGGGATCAGGACGATGTGACCCGGCTGGGCCTCGATGACGCCGAACTCGGTGACGAAGCGGTGCGCCCCCTCCTGTGGCACGATCAGCAGTTCGCCGTCGGCGTCATAGAAGACCCGGTCGGTCATCGATCGGTTGGCGACATACAGGTGAATGCCCGCCCCGGCCCCGCCATCCGGTTCGCCGTTGCCGCCATAGGTCGTCAGCCCCTCGACCCAGTCGATCGCAGCCTGCGGCATCGGCAGCGGATCCCAGCGCATCCGGTTGGGATTGGGCGGCGTCTCATCGAACGGACCGGAGCGGACCCGCCCCTGATCGAAGGGGGTGTAAGGCCCATGCTGGGCCGACGGACGCAGGCGATAGAGCCAGCTGCGCCGGTTCTCGGCGCGCGGGGCGGTGAAGGCGGTGCCGGACAGCTGTTCGGCATACAGGCCCATCGGCGTCTTCTGCGGCGAGTTGCGGCCGACCGGCAGGGCGCCGGGCGCGGCCTCGGTCGCGAAATGATTGCCGAAACCGGTCATGTAGGCGGGCGCGTTGGATCGCGTCATATCATGTCTCCCTATGCCCCTCGTTTAGCCGTCCCCGGCGCCAGCGTCACCCTTTGCCCGTCAGGCAACAGCTTGGCGGTTGGCGCGTTGCTGTGGCCTCGCGGAGGGATTTCCATGACCTATCTGACCCGGGCGGTGTTCGCCTTCGCCAGCCTGCTGCTGTTGCTGGCAGCCATGGCCCTGATCGGGTTCGGGGTGAAGGATGCGCTGCACGGCATCGGCTCGCCCGACAAGTCCGGCGCCGATGCAGTTCTGGACGTGCTGGGCTATGTCATCGTCGCCATCGCCGTGTTCGACGTGGCCAAATACATCTTCGAGGACGAGGTTCGACGCGGCAACGAAAAGCGCAGCGCCGCCGAGGCCCGGCGCAGCCTGACCAAGTTCCTATCGACCATCGTCATCGCCCTGTTCCTCGAGGCGCTGGTGGTGGTGTTCAAGACGGCGCGCGAGGATGTGGCGCAGTTGCTCTATCCCACCGCCCTGCTGATCGCCTCGGTGCTGGTGCTGGTGGGCTTGGGCGTCTTCCAGCGCCTGTCGGCCACGGTCGAGGAAAAGGTCGGCGACGACGACGAGGCCGAGGATCGCAAGGACAAGGTCAGGCAAAAGGCCGCGCCCTAAACCTTCGACGGCAGGAAGGGCGAGAAGGTGATGACGGTGAAGGTGTCGCGCACGTGCGGCCGCGTCTGGACCTGTTTCGTCACGAAGGTGCCGATGTCGGCGTCGCGCGGCAGGTTGAACTTGGCCAGCAGGTCGTGCTGACCCGACGTGGAATAGACCTCCGAGACGTTCTCGACATTATCCACGATGTCGGCCGCGACGTCGTTGGCGTAGCCCAGCTCGCATTTGATGAAGACGAAGATGGCGGTCATCATGGCGGATCAGTCCTCTGGTTCGAGGGCGCTTCTAGCGGACGAAGACGTGACGGGTAAGCCGCAAGACACAGACGCCGTTCTGGAGGCGCAATACAACAACCGCGCCCTGGTCCCCGACCACCCCGCCGTGATGGCGCGCTGGAAGGCGGGATCGGAAACCGCCCGCGCCGCCCATCCGCCCCAGGTCCTGAAATACGGCCCAGGCGAGCGCGAGCGGATCGACTGGTTCGACGCCGGGGACGGGGCGCCGGTCGTGGTCTTCCTGCACGGCGGATACTGGCAGGCGCTGGATGCGGGCTGGTTCAGCTTCGTGGCTCCACCCCTGATGGCCCACAGCGTCAGCGTCGCCATCCCGACCTATGACCTGGCGCCGAGCGTGCGGCTGGGCCGGATCGTCGATCAGGCGCGGGCGGCGGTCGATCTGATCCGCGACCGCACCGGCGCCGCGCCCGTCGTCAGCGGCCATTCGGCGGGCGGGCATATGGCGGCCTGCCTGGTGGCGGACGGGCGAGCCTCGGCGGCGGTCGCCCTCTCGGGCGTGTTCGATCTGGAACCGCTGATTCCCACCTCAATCAACGTCGGCCTGGACCTGAGTACGGCCGAGGCTGAGGCCCTGTCGCCGATGCGCTGGCCGGCGCCGGACGGCGCGGTTCTGGACTGCATCGTCGGCGGTGCGGAGAGCGAGGCCTTCGTGGATCAAAGCCGCGACATGGCCGCGCGCTGGGGCGACGCCGGCGCCGGGACGCGGTTCGAGGCCCTGCCCGGCCTGAACCATTTCACGGTTCTGGATCCGCTGTTCGATGCGCAGAGCACCCTGGTCAAACGGCTGGCCGACCTGGCCCATCGACGCTGGGCGTCAATCAGACCCGGCGGCGAAAAATAGAGTCTAATTCGTCTAATTCGTATGAAATCCCCCACTCCCCTCCCTGACAGATGGGCTTGAGCGGCGAGGCTTCAAGAGGGGCGGTCGGCGCGCCAGATGAAGACGAAGTTGCGGTGTTCGGCCCAGGTCTGACCCTCGACATGATCGCCCGATAGGCAGGCCGCCGTGTGATAGGGGCCTGCGCCGTCGGTGGTGCGGAACGAGACGCACAGCCGGCCGTGCTGGCGCTTCCATCGGCCCGCCTCAATGCGGCTGTTGTAGAAGTCGCCCGTCACGACGCCATCGGGTTGCAGCGTCAGGTTCATGGGCTGGCGATAGGGCTGGGCCGGATCGGTCGCCAGATCGACGGACCACGCCCCGTCCATGTCGGCGGCGGGCGGCGGATCCTGAACGGTCAGAAGGGCGACGACGGCGAGGGCGGCGAACATCCTGCTTCTCCCACAGGCGATTGACCGAACAACGGTCCGCCTTTCGCCACATGCCGTCAAGAGAACGTCCGCGCTAACGCGGTTTGACTTGACCTTGCGTCCGCGACAGCGGAGGTCGGACGCGAACCTATCGCAGAGGAACCCGTCCATGGCCCATGATCGCGTCAGCGTGCTTCAGGCGCTTCAGACCCAGGGCGTGTGCCCGGTCTTCTACCATCCCGACGCCGAGGTCAGTCTGAACGTCATTCGCGCCTGCGCGCGCGGCGGGGCGCCGGTGGTCGAGTTCACCAATCGCGGCGACTTCGCCTGCGACCTGTTCGGCGAGATCAATCGCGAACTGATCAAGACCGACCCGAACGTCGTCCTGGGCATTGGATCGGTCGTCGATGCGGGCACGGCCTCGCTTTATCTGAACCGGGGCGCCCGGTTCGTGGTCAGCCCCTGCCTGATCCCCGACGTGGCCAAGGTCTGCAATCGGCGCATGGTCGCCTATTTCCCCGGCTGCGGGTCGGTGACCGACATCGGCGAGGCGCACGAGCTGGGCTGCGACATCGTCAAACTGTTCCCCGGCTCGTCGGTCGGCGGACCGGACTTCGTCAAGGCGGTCAAGGGCCCGATGCCCTGGGTCAAGATCATGCCCACCGGCGGCGTCGATCCGGACGAGGCGTCGATCGCCAAATGGTTCGGAGCGGGCATCGTCGCGGCGGGTATGGGCTCCAAACTAGTGACGGATGACGCCGTGAAGTCGGGCGACTGGGCCGCCATCGAGGCGTCGGTGCGTTCGGCGGTGAACGCCGTCGCCGCCTTCCGCGCGTCCAAGAAGGGCTGAGCGCCCCAGCGCCGTCAGCGGGGCGCGCGGTCGTCCGGCTGACGGTGATCCGGCCCGTGGGCTGCGGCGCGACGGGCGTTGCCCTTACGCTGAAGGATCGGGGCCAGGGCCTTACGCTCCTCGGGCGTCAGCGTCGCCAGCACCGCGACCGCGCCGTTTTCCAGGCGCGTGCGGCCCCGCATCTCGGCGGCTCTGGACTGCTCCAGCAAGCTTTCGACCCGGGCCGCGTCCAGAGTGGGCTGACCGGCGACGTCGATGGCCTCTCGCCGGGCGGCGCGGGCCGCCTCGAAATCAGGACGCGCCGCCAGGGCCGATTCTCGCAGCGAGGTGCGCACGCGCTGGCGCACGGCCGGATCCAGATCGGCCAGCACCTCGGCCAGCGGTCCCTCGCGGCCCGGACGGCGCTGATCCTCGATCCGGCGTTCGATCCGATCGCGATTGACGACATAGGTGACGCCGCCCGCCACGGCGAACAGGTTCAGGGCCACCGAGACGGCCAGGACGATCTTCAGGCTCTTGGACGTCATCCCAGCAGTTCCGTGTCATCCACGCCCGTCAGCGAGGATTGGTAAAGCACCGCATCGGCGCGCGCGTCGGCCGTCAGATGGGTGGTCAGGCCGACGCCGGCGACCACGCCCGCACAGGCCGCGGCGGCCCAGCCGGCGCCCAGATACCAGATCGCCTTGCCCAGACGGCTTTTCGCCCGGGGCGCAGCCGCAAGGATGCGCGCGGTCAGGGCGGAGGACGGGACAGGTTTGGGCGCGGCGTCGAGCAGAGCGTCCAGCGCGGCCGCCTGATCCAGCACCGCATTCAGCGATGGATCGGCGGCGATCAGGCTTTCGGCGAAGGCGCGCTCGGACGCGGGCCACCGACGCAGGTCGGCGCCATAGGCGTCCGCCAGTTCGTGCAACCGTTCCGCCTTCATCGTCCGTCTCCTCTAATCGACCCCGGACCGATGTCCGAAAGGGCCAGACGTAATGCGCGACGACCGCGCGACAACAAACTCTCCAGCGCCTCTACGCTGATCTCCATCAGGGCCGCCGCATCGATATTCGACAGCTCCTGATAATGGCACAGGACGATGGCCTCGCGCTGTCGGTCCGGCAGACGTTTCAGGGCCGCCGTGACCCGCATGCCCGTCTCGGCCGCCAGCAGACCGCGATCCGGCGCCGGGCCTTCGTCGGGACGATCCGGCGGCGTGTCGGTCGGAATTTCGCGCCGACGCCTCAGCCGATCGTAACAGAGGTTCAGCGCGACCCGGTGCAGCCAAGTGTCGAACCGGGCCTTGCCGGGCGTCCACTTTGGCGCCTGACGCCAGGCCTTGAGCATCGTCTCCTGGGCCACGTCCTCGGCCTCGACGGCGTCGCCCAGCATGCGCTGGGCCAGCGACAGGATGCGCGGCAGCTTGCGCGTGACGAGCGTCTGTGCCGCCGCCGGGTCGCCCTGCCCC
>NZ_DAMBJX010000027.1:5831-25742 GCF_032067225.1 Brevundimonas vesicularis
CCCCACGCGTCGCACCAAATCCTCGTCGGGGTCGACGATCGCGACCAAACCTGCCTCTTCCGCTGCTGACGAAAGGGACCGGTGCGTTCACGACGGCCGACCCCGACACCGTCTTACTCCGAAGCCGGGACGGGGGAAGCGGGTTGTTGCGCCGGACGCTGAGCCTGGCGGGCCGCGCGGCGTTCCTCGCGATCCGCGCGTTGAGCGGACATGGCCGCCCGGCGCTCGTCGGCGGAGATCACGCCGTCGCGATCCGCGTCCAACTTATCGAAACGCTCGCCCAGCTTGGCGGAGGCTTCGGCGATCACCACCGGCCCGCGTTCGCGGCCTTGTCCGCGCATGGCGTGATGCGCGCCGCCGCGACGACCCTCACGATGACCGGCGCGTTCGGCGCGCGGACCGCGATCCGGGCGTGCGGCATGGCCGGCGTCGAACTCGGCGCGGCTGATGGAGCCGTCGCCGTTCGCGTCCAGCTTGGCGAACCGGTCGCCCGCGCGTTCGGCGCGACGGGCCTGCATGGCGGCGGCGCGCTCTTCTGGGCTGACAACGCCGTCGCGGTTCGTATCGAGCGCGGTCAGACGCGCGATGCGCGCATCGACGAACTCGGCGCGGGTAATCTGGCGGTTCGCATCCTCGCGCGCATGATGCGGAGCGGGGGCGCCGGCGGCGGGGGCCGGGGGAACCTGTGCGGTCGCGGCGCCGCCGGCGGCGGCCAGAGCGATGACGCCCAGGCCGGTCAGAAAGGTCTTTCTCATCTCGATCATCTCCACGGGCGCGTTTGGCGCCCTTTGACATTGCCCTGTCAGGAGATTGAACGCGGCGTTGCGGATTCTCCGTCGCGGCCTGCTGGAACCGCCCGCTCGAAGGCCTTTCGCGCCCGCGCGCGCAGGTCGGTCAGCTCGGTCTTCAGCGTGTCGAAGTCCGGCGCGCCGGCAGCCTCGGCCAGGCGCAGCTGGAAGACGCCGGGTTCGCCCTCCGGATCGACCCGCCCCTCGAAGGCGGCGGCCAGGAGATGAGCCAGCCGCTGCTGCACGCGCCAGGCCTCGGCCAGGACCGGGTCATCGTGCAGGGCCTCAAGCGTTGACAGGGTCAAAGGCTCGCCGATGGCGGCGGCCTGAAGCTGGCGGAACTGGGCCGCGAACTCGGCGTCCACCTGCCCGCCCGGCGACAGCTTCAGATCCCAGAAGCCGTGCGGGCGACGCTCGCGATCCATCAGGGCGCGCATCTTTCGGATGTCGGCGGCGACATCAACGCCGGGACGCGGGCGACGCAGGGCGGCCTCGATAGCGGCCGAAACCTGGGCGCCGAACTTGGGATCGCTGGCCCAGACCACGCGAGCGCGAGTCAGGACCATGAACTCCCAGGTCTCCGCCTCCTTGGCGTAATAGGCGTCGAACGCCTTCAACCTCACCGAAACCGGCCCCTTGGAGCCGGTGGGGCGCAGGCGCATGTCCACCTCATAGAGGCCGCCTTCCGCCGTATGCGCCGACAGGGCCGCAATCAGCCGCTGGGTGAAGCGGGCGTAGAAGACGTCGGCGGTCCAACCCTTGATCTCGGACGTCGCCTCGGGCGGCGCCTCGTACAGAGTCATCAGATCCAGGTCCGATCCGGCCGTCATCTCGCGCGAGCCGGCCTTGCCCAAGGCGACCACGGCGACCGCGCCGGGGAAGGCGCCGCCCAACCGTTGGGTCTCGGCCAGCGCCGCCGGCGACAAGGTGCGCATGGCGGCGTCGGCCAGGGCGGCGTAGGCGCGGCCCGCCGCCTCGGCCCCCGCCCGGCCGGTCAGGGCGTGGATGCCGATACGAAACATCTGCTCGCGGTGCAGGCGGCGCACGGCATTCATGGCCCCTTCGAAATCTTCGGTCTCGCCCGCCTCGCGCAGCATCTGTTCGGTCAAGCCGGTCTCTTCGGACAGATCGACCAGGAAGCGGGCGTCCAGCACCCCGTCCAGCGCCGCCGGTTGCCGGCCCAGGGTGCGCGCCAGACGCGGTGCGAAGGCCATGACGCCCAGCACCATCTCGAACAGTTTGGGCTGGTTCAGGAACAGGGCCTGGACCTGCACGCCCGCCGCCAGGCCGGAGAAGAAGACCGCGAAACGCCGGAACGCCTCGTCCGGCGCACCGGATCGGGCCAGGGCCTCCAGCAGGCGCGGCGCCAGGCGGGTGAACAGTTCGCGGCCCCGCGCCGTGCGCGTCGCAGGAATGCGGCCGTGATGCCAGCTGCGGATTGTGTCGGCGACAGAGGGCGCCTCGGAAAAGCCCATGCGACGCAGGGTTTCCAGCGTCTCGGGATCGTTCTCAACCCCGGTGAAGACCAGGCTGCCGTAGCTGGAGTCCAGATCTTCGCCGCCCTCGAACAGTTCGCCGTAGCGGGCGTTGACCCGCGCCAGCAGGGCTTCGACCCGGGCGTCGAAGGCGGCCAGATCGTTCGAACCGGCCAGGGCTGCGACGGCGGCGCGGCGCTCGGCATCCTCGGGCAGGCGGTGGGTCTGCTCGTCGTCGAGCATCTGCACGCGGTGCTCCAGCCCGCGCAGCTCGACATAGGCGGCGGACAGTTCCTCGCAGACCGCGTGGGGCACATGGCGCGCGTCGGCCAGGGCCTTCAGCGCCTCCAGCGTGCGCTGTTTGCGCAAAGCCGGATCGCGGCCGCCCAGGATCAGCTGCTGGGTCTGGGCGTAGAATTCGATCTCGCGGATGCCGCCGCGACCCAGCTTCAGATTGGCCCCGGCGGCCTGCAGCCCCTCGCCCGTCTTGTGGACGTGGATCTGTTTCTTGATCGACTGGATGTCGAGCACGGCCGCGTAGTCCAGGCTGCGGCGCCAGATGAAGGGGATCATGGCCTTCAGGAACCGACCCGCCGCGCGCATGTCGCCCAGCACCGGCCGCGCCTTGATGAAGGCCGCCCGCTCCCAGTTCTGGCCGACGCTCTCATAATAGGCCAGGGCCATCGGCCCGGCGACGACCGGCGGGGTCGAGGACGGATCGGGCCGCAGCCGCAGATCGACACGGAAGACGTAGCCGTCGCCCGTCCGCTCGGTCAGCAGGGTGGCGATCCCCTTGCCGACGCGATTGGCGAAGTCCTGCATCTCCTCACCCTCGCGCAGGGCCAGCCCCATCAGGCGCGGCTCGAAGAAGAGGGAGATGTCGATGTCGGACGAATAGTTCAGTTCGTTGGCGCCATGCTTGCCCATGGCCAGGCCGAACAGGCCGGGAATGGGGCCGCGCGGATCGCCGGGCGGCGAGATCAGCCGGCCGCGCGCCCTCTGTTCAGCGGCGACCGCGCGCAGGGCGGCGCGGCAAGAGGCGTCGGCGAACCGGGACAGGGCGTCGGTGACCTGGTCCAGATCCCAAACCCCGCCCAGATCGGCCAGAGCGGTCAGCAGGTGCAGGTCGGCCTTCAGCACGCGCAGCGGGGCGCGCACTGCGTCCGGCTCGGCGTCCAGCGCGTCCGTGTCACGAATGATCCGCTCCAGCGCCTCGGCTGGATCGGCTTCCAGCAGGCTTCGCAGATGGGCGGGGCGACGGCGCATCAGACCGGCGAGATAGGCCGAGGCGCCGGCGACAAGCGCCAGGGCGGGCCAGGCGGCGTCCAGAGTCTCGCGCCAGCCGTCGGCGTCGGCGGCTTGGATCAGGGTTTCGTGCAGACGGTCGGCGGCGGCGATGTTTGTGACCGGACCGGCGGGCGTGAGGCTGGAGGCCAGCGGGATCGAGGTTTCTGGATGGGCCATCACATCATCCGCTCATCCCGGTCGAGGCCGGCGGCAGCACCAGCGCCACCCGCAGCCCCGGTCCGAAGTCGCCATAGGCGCCTGGGCCCTCGTCCAGCACCACCCGACCGCCGTGCGCCTCGGCGACGGCGGTGACCAACGAAAGCCCCAGGCCCGATCCGGGTTCGGTGCGGCTGTTGTCCAGGCGCACGAACCGCTGGACCACCCGCTCGCGGTCCTCTTCCGGCACGCCCGGCCCGGTGTCGGTGACGGAATATTCGATCTCGCCCGACGAGCGCCGGCGCGCGCGCAGCTTCACCGCCCCGCCGGCGGGGGTGTATTTGATGGCGTTGTCGATCAGGTTGGCCAGGGCCTGGGCGAGGAAGGGCTGGTTGCCCTCGATCATCAGGCCGCGCTCGACTTCAGAAGAAAAGTCGATGTCCTTGTCCTCGGCCGCCGGCTCGTAAAGCTCGGCCATGTCGGCGGCCAGATCGGCGGCATCCATCACCTTTGGATCCGGCGCCCCGCCCGCCTGCAGCCGCGCGATGGCCAGGACGGTGTTGAACGTCTTCAGCAGATGGTCGGCCTCATCCAGGGCGATGCCCAGGGCGTCGACCCCGTCGATCTTGCCGGCTTCGGCATCGATCAAGGCCACCTCCAGCTTGGCCCGCATCCGCGTCAGAGGCGAGCGCAGGTCGTGGGCGATGGCGTCGCCGGCGTGGCGGATGGAAGACATGGACGCCTCCAGCCGATCCAGCATGGTGTTCAGCCCCTGGCCCAGCTCATCCAGTTCGTCGCCGGTGTGGCGCACGGGCGCACGGACCTTGAGGTCGCCGTCCTGCACCGACTGAACGACCCGGTTCAGCCCGGCCATGGCGTTTTCGACCCGCCGGCTGATATAGAGACCACCCGCCAGGCCCAGCAGCATGACCAGAGCCATGGCGCCCCACAGGGCCTGGGTCAGCCGCGCCAGATAGGCCTCGATGTCGCCGATGTCCTGACCGACGAACAGATGTTCGCCGCCGGCCAGGGTGGTGATCACCCCGATGGAGCGACGCCGCTGGACCTTGCCTTGGGCGTCCGTGTCGGTCAGGCGGAAGGTCTCCCAGTCGCTGGCGCCGGCCGGCAGGCTGAGGTCGATGTCGATCGGGGATTCGGTGATGTTGCCGGTGATCGTCTTTCCGGCCTTGTCGGTCAGCAAATACAGATACGGCCCGCCCCGGATGGAGCGTTCGACCAAGGCCTGGTTCAGGGCGTCGATGCCGCGCGTGCGGTGGATCGCTGTCAGGGCGCCCAGCTCGATCTCCACATCCGCCTTGGCCCGACCTTGGGCCTCCGAAGCCGAGGCGAAATAAACATAGGCCAGGATCGCCCCCGCCGCCGCCACGAACAGCGCCAGGAAGAGCAGTGTCAGCCGGAAAGGCGTGCGGCGAAGGAGGGAGGGAAGACGCATGACTCAGGAGATATCTTCTCCCTCCCCCCGCGGGGGAGGGTGGTCGCCGCGCAGCGGTGACCGGGTGGGGCGGACAAGGCAACGCGCGCGCACATCTTCGACGACGTGAGCCAACTGATCTCGCACCATGAGATTGTCATACCTCAAGGTCAGGAGCCCTTCCCTGGCCAAAACAGCATCGCGCACACGATCCTGCCGCATGCGATCTTCACTGAGATGAGAGCCGCCATCGACTTCCACAATCACACCCCGAGACCAACAAAAGAAGTCGAGGTAGTAGCCGCGCAAGGGAGCCTGTCGGCAAAAATGCAAATCGTCGCGTCTGAGTTCGCGTAAAGCGACCCAAAGACGCGCTTCCGATGGGGTGAGCGCCTTACGCATCGCGCGGGCTTTAGCGATGATCGCCATGTCGCCTTGCCCTCCCCACCCGGCCGCTAAGCGACCACCCTCCCCCGAGGGGGAGGGAGAATTCCGTGCGCCGCTTAGGCCTCCAACCGATACCCGGCCCCGCGCACGGTCTGCAGCATGGCGCGGTCGAAGCCCTTGTCGATCTTGGAGCGCAGGCGGCTGATGTGGACGTCGATGACGTTGGTCTGAGGGTCGAAATGGTATTCCCAGACCTTTTCCAGCAGCATGGTGCGCGTCACCGACTGGCCGGCATGGCGCATCAGGAACTCCAGCAGCTGGAACTCGCGCGGCTGAAGATCGATCTCTGTCGTGCCGCGATGCACCGTGCGGCCGATCAGGTTCATTTCCAGGTCGCCGACTTTGAGAACAGTCTGGACGCCGCCGGTCTCGCGACGACGCGCCAACGCCTCGACCCGCGCGATCAGTTCGGCGAAGGCGTAGGGCTTGACCAGATAGTCGTCGGCGCCGGCCTTTAGGCCCGTGACGCGGTCCTCAACCTCGCCCAGGGCCGATAAGAACAGGACCGGCGTCTGATCGCCGCCCTTGCGCACCGTCTCGACCATGCCGACGCCGTCCAGGCGCGGCATCATCCGGTCCACCACATAGACGTCGTAGCCGCCCTTTTGCGACTCCAGCAGGCCAAAGGCGCCGTCCACGGCGTGGGTGACCTCATGTCCGGCTTCGGACAGGCCCCGCACCATGGCGGTCGCCGCCTCGGCGTCATCCTCGACCACCAGAATCCGCATCGAAACCCCTCCCGGAATCAAAATCGCCGCCGATGGTAGCGCATCGGCGGCGATTGACGAGTTAAGGCTTGGTCAGAATGCCGATCATTCGCCGGCGGCGAACTTCAACGGCACCGGGCTGGTACCCTGCGGCGTGCGCACGAACAGCAGGATGCTGGGACGACCCGCCTGTTTGGCCGCCGCCACCGCTGCGCGCAGATCGGCGGCGGACGTGATGTTGCGATCATTGGCGCGGGTGATGACGAAGCCCGGCTGGAAGCCGAGGCGCGCCGCAGCCGAACCCTGTTCGACGTTGGTGATCACGACGCCGTTGACGCTGGCCGGCAGGCTAAAGCGCGAACGCGCGGCCGGCGTGATTGCGGTGACGGCGAGTCCTTCGATCGTGTCGCCCTGACTAGGCTGGCTCTGCCCCGGATTGGCGCTTCCGCCCTCTTCCGACGCAGCGAGCTCCTCTTCCGAAGGACGGGTGCCTGAGCGCACGTTCAGGGTCTGGCGACGACCGTCACGAATCACTTCCAGGCGAATGGTGTCGCCCGGCTTGGCCGCGCCGACCCGACGGGTGGCTTCCTGGCTGTTCGCCACTGCCTGGCCGTTCACGCCGACCAGGAGGTCGCCGATCTGGACGCCGGCACGCGAAGCCGGGCCGTCCTCGGTCACGCTTTCGATCAGGGCGCCCTTGAAGTCCTTGGGCTGGCCCAGAGCTTCCCAACCGTCGGGGCTGAGGGTGCGAAGACCCAGGCCCACATAGCCGCGCTCGATCGACTGACCGCGCATCAGGCGTTCGGTGATGGTCTTGGCGGTGTCCGCCGGAATGGCGAAGCCGATGCCGACCGAGCCGCCCGTGGGCGAATAGATGGCCGAGTTCACGCCGATGACGCGGCCGTGGATGTCGAACGTCGGGCCGCCCGAGTTGCCCCGGTTGATGGCGGCGTCGATCTGGATGTAGTCGTTGTAGCCCGACGGATCGATGTCGCGGGCCTTGGCCGAGACGATGCCCGCCGTGGCGGTGCCGCCCAGGCCGAAGGGATTGCCGATGGCGATGACCCAGTCGCCTACGCGCGGCTCGGCCGTCTCTTCAAAGCTGACATATTTGAAGTCGTTGCCCTCGACCTTGATCACCGCCAGGTCGGTGCCGGGATCGCGGCCGATCAGGCGGGCCGGCAGCTCGCGACCGTCCGACATCTTGACCTTGATCTCGGTCGCGTCGGCGACGACGTGGTTATTGGTGACGATAAAGCCGTCCTGCGAGATGAAGAAGCCCGAACCGGCACCTTGAGTCGTCTGCGGTTCGTCATTGCCCTGACCGCCACGGCCTTGGGGCGGCACGAACTGGAACGGCAGGCCGGGGATCTGGAAGGCGCCGCCCTGGGGCTGGTCCACCTTGACCGTCACGTCGATCTGAACGACGGCGGGCGAGACCTGGTCGAAGATGGTCGCGAAGCTGCTCGGCGCGCCCGGCGGAGGCGTGAAGGCGTCGCCATTGGCCGGGACCGGGGTGATCCGGTTCACCGCCTGCGGTTCCGCGTGCGCGCCGGGCCAGTTGATGACGCCGCCGGCGGTCGCCGCCGCCGCCAGGGTCAGGCCGGCCGCGGCCCCGAGAATGAACTCCTTGCGCTTCAGCATCGTGGTCCTTGCGATCCTCTTGTCCAGCGCCAGACGGGCGCCGGTTTCGCGATTGATATAGGCCGAACCGGCTTTGCGCCAATCCCGACCGCCGATCGTTGATCTCGACTAGCGCCCGTCGTGAGGCGAGGTTGCGTCAGGATCGCGGCGAAGCTTCTCATTTCGTAGAACTTCGTCCAGCCGGCGTTCTTCTTCTGGCGTGAGGGGGACGGCCTCAACCGGACGACGGCGTGCGCGCAGGGCCAGAACGGCGACGGCCAGTAGCACCAAGGCGAACGGGCCGAACCACAGCAGCCAGGTCCCCGCCCGGACCGGCGGGGTGAACAGCACATAGTCGCCGAAGCGCCGCACCAGATCGTCGCGCACGGCCTGATCCGACGCGCCGGCCGCGATCTCCTCGCGGATCAGACGGCGCATGTCGCCGGCGACGCCGGCCGGGCTGTCGGCGATGGCCTCGTGCTGGCAGACGACGCAGCGCACATCCTTGAACAGCGCCTGGGCGCGGGCCTCCTGGGTCGCATCGGCCAGGGGACGGTCGGGTGCGGCGGGCGGCTCGGCCGCCGTCAGCATCAGCGCCACGAGCGGCGCGGCCGTCAGTATCGCCAGGCGCCTCATGCGGTTTTGCGTCGGCGCGCGCCGATCCCGAGCCTGAGCCGACGATCCATCAGTGACAGCACCCCGCCCAGCGCCATGATCATCGGCCCCAGGAAGATCAGTCGCGCCCAGGGGTTCCAGTACAGACGCACGACCCAGGCCGGCTGTTCGGGACTGCCCGCGCGTTCGCCGATCACGACATAGACGTCGTCCAAGCCCCGGAAATCCAGCCCGACCTCGGTGGTGGTCTGGCCGCCGGCAGGGAAGAAGCGGCGCTCGGCCGTGACGGTACTGGCGCGGCCCTGATCGTTCGTGGCGCGCACGGTCAGTCGGCCCTGCTCGGCCAGATAGTTCGGCCCCTCGACGACGCGCACGTCGTCAAGCGTGACGGTCCAGGGGCCGGCGGACACGCTCTGGCCCAGCGAGACGGCGCGGGCGGCCTCGGCCTTGAAGCCCGTCTCGACCACCGCCCCCATGACGAAGACGCCCAGCCCCAAATGCGCCAGAGTCATGCCCCAGGCGCCCAGCGGCAGCCCCTTCAGTCGGCGCACCGTCTCGGCCATCGAGGCGCGGAACAGGCGGGCGCGTTCGGCGACTTCCGACAGCGATCCCAGGATCAGCCACAGACCCAGGCCGATCCCGGCTGCGGCGAAGGCCTTCCTGGGCTCCCACAGGGCGTAGGCCGCCAGGGCGCCGACGATCGCCAGACCCGCCGCGACGGCCAGGCGCTGCATCGCGCCGGGCAGGTCGCCGCGCTTCCAGGCCAGCAGCGGCCCGGCCGGCAAGATCAGGAAGGCGACCATCATCAGCGGCGTGAAGGTGGCGGCGAAATAGGGCGGGCCGACCGAGATGGTCGCGCCGGACGCCGCTTCCAGGATCAGCGGATAGAGGGTGCCAAGCAAGACGGTCGCGGCCGCCGCCGTCAGGAACAGATTGTTCAGCACCAGCGCCCCCTCGCGGCTGACCGGCGCGAACAGCCCCCCGCCCTTCAGCTGCGGCGCGCGCCAGGCGAACAGGGCGAAGGCGGCGCCGGCCGTGATCCCGAGAATGGCCAGCAGCATCAGCCCGCGCTGGGGATCGACGGCGAAGGCGTGGACGCTGGTCAGGACGCCCGAGCGCACCAGAAAGGCGCCCAGCATCGAGAAGGTGAAGGCCAGCAGGGCCAGAAACACGGTCCAGCCGGCCAGCGCGCCGCGCCGCTCGGTCACGACCGCGCTATGCAACAGGGCCGCGCCCGCAAGCCAGGGCATGAAGGAGGCGTTCTCGACCGGGTCCCAGAACCACCAGCCGCCCCAGCCCAGCTCATAATAGGCCCAGAAAGAACCCAGGGTGATGCCGACGGTCAGGAAGGCCCAGCTGGCCAGCGCCCAAGGTCGGACCCAGCGCCCCCAGGCGGGCCAGAAGGCGGTCTGCGCCCGTCCCTCGATCAACGCCGCGACGGCCAGGGAAAAACAGACCGAAAATCCGACGTAGCCGGCGTAGAGCAGCGGCGGATGCACGGCCAGGGCCGGGTCCTGCAGCAGCGGGTTCAGCGACGCGCCCTGTAACGGCGCGGGGTCCAGGCGGGTGAAGGGGCTGGAGGTGAAGACGGCGAAGGCCAGGAACAGCGACCCCAGCGCGCCCTGCACCGCCACGGCCGAGGCCTTCAGCCCGAACGGCAGGCCGCGTGCCCGCGCCAGCGCCCCGCCGAACACCGTCAGCACCAGGCACCAAAGCAGAAGCGACCCCTCGTGGCTGCCCCAGGCGCCGGCGACCTTGTAGAGCATCGGCTTGTCGGTGTGGCTGTTGGCCGCGACGTTGGAGACCGAAAAGTCGGAGACGACGAAGGCGTAGATCAGGGCTGCGAAACTGAGCGCGACCGCCGCCGCAGCCGTCAGAGCCGCGCCCTGGGCGGCCCCGGCCAGGACCGGGCTGCGCCGCGCGCGTCCGGCCGCCGAAAGCCCCGTCTGCAGAATCGACAGCGCCAGCGCCAGCGCCAAGGCGAAGGCCCCAAGCTCGGCGATCATAGGGGGACGGACTTGGTCGCGGCCGGCGCCGTCTCAGGCCGCCACTCGCCCTTTTCCTTCAGACGGTCGGCGACCTCGCGCGGCATATAATTCTCGTCGTGCTTGGCCAGAACCTGGCTGGCGTGGAAGGTGCGGTCGGCGCCGAAGGCCCCTTGCGCCACGATCCCCTGCCCTTCGCGGAACAGGTCGGGCAGGTCGCCGTGATAGACGACGCGGGTCGTGGCGGCGTTGTCGGTGACGACGAAGGCGACAACGCCGTCGCCCGTCTTTTGCACGCTGCCGGCCTCGACCAGACCGCCCAGGCGGATGTTGCGGCCCTCCGGCGCCTTGTCGGCGGTGGCCTCGGACGGCGAATAGAAGAAGGTCACGCTGTCCTGCATCGCCCATAACGACAGGCCGACCGCCAGCGCCAGGATCGGCGCCACGGCGGCGACGACCCACAGGCGGCGACGCGCCTTGGGCGATTTGGGCAGCCAGCTCATGCGATGGACATTCCGGATTCCAGGGACGGACCGGCGGCATATACCGCCGTCGTCGCGCAGGACCAACGCGTCATTGCGCGCCGCCCTTCGGCAGTCGCCGTTCCAGATCCAGACGGCGCGGATCGGCCGGGTCGAGCGCGGCGATCAGGGGCGTCCACAGGGTGCGGGCCTCGACGGCGTCGCCGCGCCGCAACGCGGCCTCGCCTAGGAAGAAGCGCGCGCCGAGTTGGTCGGGATCCAGTTTCAAGGCCTCGCGGAAGGCGGCCTCGGCGTCGCCGCCGATCTGGTTGTCATTGGCGACGACCAAGCTTTCGCCCAGGCGCGCCCAGGCCTGGGCGTCACGGGGATCCAGGGCGATCAGGCGGCGAAAGGCGGAGGCGGCGCCCAGCGGATCGCCGGCGGCAAACCGGGCCGCGCCCAGCATGGCCAGCGCCTGCCGATCCTTGGGCCGTTCCTGAACGACCCGCGCGGTCACGGCCGCCAGTTGCGCTGGCTCCAGCCGTTCCAGATTGGCGGCCCAATCGTCGACGCGCCGCTCATAGGCCTGATCCGGCAGGCCGGGCGAGCCGGTGAAGACATAGAGACCCAGCGCGCCCGCGACGGTCACGCCGATCCCGCCCAGCACCCAGAACCGATCGCTGGCGCCGGCCACCGGGGTCGTGGTCGCCGAAACGGCCAGAAGCCGCCGCCCCGCCTCGGCGCGCGCGCCCGCATAGGCCGCCTCGTCCAGCAGGCCGCGCGCCTTCAACCGATCCAGTTCCTCGATTTCGCGCGAGCCGGCCTGGGTTTCGGCTCCGGCCGCCGGATCGGCGCCGCGGCGCGCGCCGGTCAGCACCAGAAGGGCGGCCAGGGCCGCCGCCAGTCCCGTCATTATCCAGAACACGATCATCTTCGCCGTCTAACCCATCTGCGAAGGTCGGGCGAGGCGTCGTTTCAGCCCAGCCGCGCCATTTCCGCTGAGGCTGCGCGTCGCCTGACCGCGCGCGCCGCCTCCAGCGCCTCGATCACGGTCAGGAACCGCGCCGCGACCCCGATCAGACGCAGCACGTGGTCCGGATTTTCGGCCTCGCCGTCCGACAGACTGTTCAGCGCCTCGTCGGACCAGGTGGAGAGGTAGTCGGTCAGGTCGGCCTTCAGTCCCGAGCGATCGGCTTCGCAGCCGAAGGTGACGGCCGCGCCGCGCAGGGCCGCCACCGCCGCCAGCAAGGCCGCCGCAGCCTCGATCGGTTCGCCCTCGGCCGGCGCCTCCAGCCACGGCGACATCCGCGTCATGCGTCCGGTGATGACCTGACGCTTCATCGGCAGGGCGGCGTGGACGGCGCTGGAGGCGGACTTCATCAGACCCGAAAGCTGGCCCGACACCTGGACTCGCGCCATCCGCGCCGCCTTGCCCCAGCTTGAGTCGGGCCGCACCTGCAGGCTGAGGTCCATCTCGGCCAGCACGCTCGCGCACCAGTTGACGTCGTCCACCACGCCCAGCATCGCGGTCTCGCCGAGCGACGAACGGACCACGGCGGCGATCTTCTGCACCCGCGCCTGAACGGAGGTCAGCAGCCGCTCGACGAAAACGCCCATGTCGGAATGGCTGAGGGTGATTTCACGGTCGGCAAGGCGGCTGGTCCGCGTCACGACCCGCAGCATCCGCTCGGCGTCCGCCACATGGGCGAACAGGATGTCGATCATGCGCCGCCCGCCGTCCGGCGACATCGCCAAACAGTCCTGGATCAGCAGCCTCAGCCCCGCCAGCTGGTTGTCGTCGGGGCGTTCCAGCCAGACGGGCAGGCGCGGCAAGGCGCTGCGGGCCAGAGGCGTCAGGTCGAAACAGCCGGCCAGTTCGACCGGAGTGGATGGCGGCTGGTCGTCGGCGGGGCGCTGAAACTCCGGCCAGACGTCGCGCGGCCGGTCGCGCAGCACGGCGGCCGCCTTGGCGCACAGCCGATCGGCGGCCAGGGTCCATTCGCCGTCCACGGCCACAGCCCTGTCCAGCAGCGGCACGAAGTCCTCCTCGCCCTGCACCGCCTGGCGCCACACCCGTTTCAAGACCTGAGCCGGAAAGACCAGGGCGGGCACGCCGTCGGCGCGCGGCTGGAACAGTGGCAGCAGGGGCGCAAACGCCGTGCCGCGACGGGCGCGATCGCGCGCCTCTGTGGCGACGATGTTCGCCAGTTCGGCCGCCTTGTCGCCCTTCAACGCTGCCACGGCCGCGCCCAGCATTCCCAGCGATGCGTCGGGACAGGCCTCGACGATCGCCGTCAGAGCGGCGTGGTGGGCGGCGGACAGGGACGGCACGAAAGCTCCTGCCAAAACTCAACTCAAGCCGGCACCGTGCGACAATCGGGTTAACAACGACTTGGCGTCTCTTGAGCGGCGCCGCCACTTGAGTCAGGCGTCAGGCACGCCATATTGCCGCCACACCCGGCCCGCGCCGCCGCGCGCGCCGGAAAGGAAAGCCCATGCCCGTAATCGAGATCGACGGCCTGACCAAGACCTACAAGTCGGGGCATCAGGCGCTGAAGCGCATCGACCTGACGATCAACAAGGGCGAGATTTTCGCCCTGCTGGGCCCGAACGGCGCGGGCAAGACCACGCTGATCTCCATCGTCTGCGGCATCGTCACCCCCACGACCGGGACGGTGGTCGCCGACGGCCATGACATCCAGTCCGATTTCCGCGCCGCCCGCACCAAGATCGGCCTGGTGCCGCAGGAGCTGACCACCGACGCCTTCGAGACCGTGCTGGCCACCGTCACCTTCAGTCGGGGCCTGTTCGGCAAGGCGCCGAACCCCGGCTTCGTCGAGGGCGTGCTGAAGGACCTGTCGCTTTGGGACAAGCGCGACGCCAAGATCATGACGCTGTCGGGCGGAATGAAGCGGCGGGTGATGATCGCCAAGGCCCTGAGCCACGAGCCGGACATCCTGTTCCTGGACGAGCCGACCGCCGGGGTCGACGTCGAGCTGCGCCGCGACATGTGGGCGATGGTCAGGAAGCTGCGCGAGCGCGGCGTGACCATCATCCTGACCACCCACTACATCGAAGAAGCCGAGGAGATGGCCGATCGGGTGGGCGTGATCCTGAAGGGTGAGCTGATCCTGGTCGAGGAGAAGTCGGCCCTGATGAAGAAGCTGGGCAAGAAGACCCTGACGCTGAACCTGATCGAGCCGTTGGGCGCCCTGCCCGCCGACCTGTCCGACTGGGACCTGACGCTGAAGAACGAGGGCAGCGAGCTGGAATACAGTTTCGACGCCAACGCCGACGATACGGGCGTGCCGTCGCTGATCCGCCGGCTTGAGGCGCTGAACATCGGCTTCAAGGACTTGAACACCCGCCAGAGCTCGCTGGAAGACATCTTCGTCAGCCTGGTCCACCAGAACGGAGCCGCGGCATGACCTTCAACGGATACGGCGTCTGGGCCATCTATCGCTTCGAGATGGCGCGTGCGCTGCGCACCCTGTGGCAGAGCGTGGTCACGCCGGTGATCACCACGGCCCTTTATTTCGTCGTCTTCGGCGGCGCCATCGGCAGCCGGATGCAACAGGTGGACGGCGTGCCCTACGGCGCCTTCATCGTGCCGGGACTAATCATGCTCAGCCTGTTCACACAGTCGATCTTCAACGCGTCGTTCGGCATCTACTTCCCCAAGTTCACGGGGACGATCTACGAAATCCTGTCGGCGCCAGTGTCGTCGCTGGAGATCGTGCTGGCCTATGTCGGCGCGGCGGCGACCAAGTCGGCGGTGCTGGGCCTGATCATTCTGGCGACGGCGGCCTTCTTCGTGCCGCTGCAGATCCTGCATCCGGTCTGGATGATGGCCTTCCTGATCCTGATTTCAGTGACCTTCAGCCTGTTCGGCTTCATCATCGGGGTCTGGGCCAATGGGTTCGAGCAGCTTCAGATGATCCCGATGCTGGTCGTGACGCCCCTGACCTTCCTGGGCGGCGCCTTCTATTCCATCGACATGCTGCCGGACGGCTGGCGCACGGTGACCCTGTTCAACCCTGTGGTCTATTTGATCTCGGGCTTCCGCTGGGCCTTCTATGGTCAGGGGGATGTGGCCATCGGCGTCAGCGTCGCCGCCACCCTGGCCTTCTTCGCCGTCTGCCTGGGCATCGTCATGTGGATGTTCAAGACCGGCTACCGGCTCAAGAACTGATCCGTCACGAAACGGGCCAGATCGCCAGCGATTGAGAAGACCATGTCCGACGACCAGAAGACCCCGCCCCAGCCCTTCGCCCGCAAGCCGGTGACCTGGGGGCGCATGCCCGCGACGACCTTCCACGTCGGGCCGGTGCCGGTCGCGCCCAATCCGCTGGACCGCATTCCTAATCCGCCGCCTCGCAAGCCCACGCCGCAACAGCAGCAGGCCTCGATCCACACCCAGAGCCTGGCCTCTGGCGTCGCGCCGGCCAAGGGTCAGACGACGCCCGCCAATCTCGCGCCGCGTCCCGCGCCTCGTCCGCAGGGGGCAAGCATCCTAGGCGGTTCGCTGATCCCGACGGCGCGCCCGGCCCAAGCCCAGCCCCAACCCCAGGCTCCAACGCCGCCGCAGCCCAGGCCGCAGCCGGCGCCGGCCGCTCAACCTGATCTGACCGTGCGGCCCCTTCCCGCGCCAGAGACGACGCCCGCCCCTGCGCCGAAGCCGGTCGCGTCCGAACCTGTCGCCGCCCCGCCAGCGGTCGCGGCCAGACCCGCCATCGCGCCTGCGGCTGCGCCGATCACGCCCAGCTTCGCCCGTGCGCGCGCCAAGAGCTCGCGCCTGCCGCTCTATGTCGGAGTCGGGGTCGTCGCCCTGCTGGTCGTCGGAGGCGGACTGTGGTTCGCGATGCGTCCCGCCTCGACCCCGGCGGCGTCCACGCCCGCCATCGCCGCCGATACGCCTCTAACCGTCCCGCCGGCCGATACGACTCCTGCCGACGCCGCACCCGTCGGCGCGACCGAACAGCCGATGCCCGCCGCGACGACCACGGCGACGGCGCCCGCCACGGCGGCTTTCGCGCCGGCAACGACGACGACGCCGCGCGCGACGACGGCCGCGCCCCGCACGCAGACCCAGCCCCAGGCGCCGGCCGCAACGACGCAACCGACGACGCGTGCGCCGACGACGGCCACCCCGGCGCCGTCAACGCCGGCGCCGACGGTCACGACCGAGCCGCTGGTGATCGTGCCAACGGCGCCGACGCCCGCCCCGACCGCGGCACGCCCGTCGAGCAGCGATCCCGACGGTCCGGTGGTGACGCGGCCCCAGCCGCTGGACTGATCGGCGGTTTCGCGCGCCGGGCAGGTGACGAAACGGCCTTCAGCCCCTACCTACAGGCCATGACCGTTCACGCCTCCCCGCCGCCCATCCTCGACGCCGCCGGCGTCGATACCGATGAAGCCCTGTCGATCCTCAAGACGGCCCTGGCCGGCGCCGACGACGGCGAACTGTTCCTGGAGCGGTCCGAGAGCGAGAGCCTGGTCTTCGACGACGGTCGGCTGAAGTCCGCCGCCTATGACGCCACCGAGGGCTTCGGCCTCAGGGTCGTGGCGGGCGAGACCGCCGGGTACGCCCACGCCAACGAGATTTCGGCCGCCGCCCTGCGTCGCGCCGCCGACAGCGCCGCCCTGGCCAAACAAGGGCATGAGGCCCGGGTCGCCGAAGGCCCCCGCGCCACCAATCAGAAACTGTATGGCGAGGTCGATCCCCTCGCCTCGCCCGCCTTCTCCGACAAGATCGCCTTGCTGGCCGAGATCGACGCCTGGGCGCGCGCCCGCGATCCGCGCGTGGTTCAGGTGTCCGCCTCCCTGATCGGCGAACGTCGCGCCATCGAGATCCTGCGCGCAGACGAACGGGCGGTGCGCGATGTTCGCCCCCTCGTCCGGCTGAACGTCTCCGTCACCGTCGAACAGAACGGCAAGCGCGAGAGCGCCTCGTCCGGCGCCGGCGGCCGGGCCGGGTTCGAAGCCTGGGTCGCGCCCGAACGCTGGCAGGCCCAGGTGGACGAAGCCCTGCGTCAGGCCCTGGTCAATCTGGACGCCGTCGACTGTCCGGCGGGCGAGATGGACGTGGTCCTGGGCGCCGGCTGGCCCGGCGTGCTGCTGCACGAGGCCATCGGCCACGGCTTCGAGGGCGACTTCCACCGTAAGGGCTCGTCTGTCTTCAACGGCATGATGGGCCAGCGCGTCGCCGCCCCCGGCGTCACCGTGGTGGACGATGGCTCGATCGCCGGACGGCGTGGATCGCTGTCGGTCGATGACGAGGGCACGCCCACCTCGCGCACCGTGCTGATCGAGGACGGGATCATGGTCGGGCTTATGCACGACCGGCTGTCAGCGCGGCAGCTGGGCGTCGCCGCGACCGGCAACGGCCGACGCCAGTCCTTCGCCCATATGCCGATGCCGCGCATGACCAACACCTTCATGGAAGGGGGCAAGGATTCCAAGGCCGACATGATCGCCAATACGAAGCGCGGCCTCTACGCCGCCAACTTCTCGGGCGGCCAGGTGGACATCACCAACGGCAAGTTCGTATTCCAGTGCAATGAGGCCTATCTGATCGAGGATGGCGTGATCACCGCACCCGTCCGCGGCGCGACCTTGATCGGCGACGGGGCCACGGCCCTGACCAAGATCCAGATGGTCGGCGACGACTTCGCCTTCGATCCGGGCGTCGGCGTCTGCGGCAAGGCCGGACAAGGCGTGCCCGTCGGCATCGGCCAGCCCAGCCTCAAGATCGGCGGCCTGACGGTCGGCGGCACCGCCGTCTGAGCGAGCGGAACCGTATCGCTGCAAAGGGTGTTTCCCCGCCACACTGGAGAGGAAACACCATGCCTACTGAACGCGAAGTCCAACATCCCGATGGCCGGGTTGAACGCATCACTGAAACCAGCGCGGCGCCCACCACGGTCGTCGAGCGTCGCGGCAGCGGCATGGGCGCCATCGTCGCCCTGATCGTCGGCCTGCTGGCCGTGCTGGTGATCGGCTACTTCCTGATGAACATGAACCGCAGCGACGCGGTGAAGGACAACGCCATCGCCGGCGCGGCCGAGAGCGTCGGCAACGCCGCCGACAACATCGGCGAAGCCGCCCGCGACGCCGTTCCGGAACGCAAGTAAGCTCTAGCGCGCCGATTGAGCGGGGGCGGAGGGGCGCCATTCGGGACCGATCGGTTCCAGCCCCTCCGCCTCCAGCCGATCCAATACGCCGTTCGGCTCGGCTAATAGCCGCAAGGGCGCGATAGCGACGGTGACCCCGGTTTCGGCCAGCGCCTTGTCCACCGCCGTATTCCATATACGACGCAGATTGTCCGCCTGGGCCATCACCGACCAGTAGGAACAGGCCGTCGCCGCCCTTTCCAAGGGCGAGTCCAGCACCGCCGGGATCCGGCGCAGACGCCAGTTCTCCGCACGTTGCGCGCCCGCCTCGACCCCGGCCTCCGCCGCCGTCGCCGCCGCGTTAATGCAGTCGAGATAACGCTCGGGCGGCGTCGTCAGAACCTTTTCGATCAGCTCGTCACCCCTGAAGATGCCGACGGGTTCAGCGGGCGTTCGGTTGGCGCGTGTCGCCTGACGGACCAGGCCGGACACCGGACGCCCTCCACTGTTGTAACCGCCCAGTTCCATCAGATCGCCCGACAGGACCAGCATGCTGTCGCGGGTCGGGCCTTCGCCTGTCAGGCTTTCGACCCGGGCTTCAAGGTCCGGTGACAGATAGTCGGCGCTGGTGCGCCCGTTCGGCAAACGGGTCAGCGTCCGAAACCGCCAGATCAGCCGGCCCACATCGGCCAGCGAGGCCCGCCCCTCGACGGGAAACAGAACGCGGTCCGCACGATCAACTGCCGAGATGAGAGCGTCGGTGCGCCACTCCATCTTTCTGGGCAAACCGTCGATCGATCCGACCAGGATCAGGACGCTGTCGCCGCGCCGCACCTCCCACATCGGCGCCTCGATCCGGCGGGCGGTGACGACGATATCCTCGACGGCGTCCGAAGGCGCATCCTGCGCAACGGCCGGCGCGGTCGTCAGGGCCATCGCTGCAAGTAAAAGCACTAGAGAAGATGAGCGTCTGATCATTACATCGCTGTAAACTTTATTACAGTCACTGGTGTAATGAAATCGCTGTAATGATGTCGTCGATTTAATCCACCTTGCGGCCTTGTAACTGGAGATGAACGCGCCGGATCGGCACACCTCTCGCCAACACCCGAGGGGAAGACCAATGACAAAGACCCTGCTGCTGGCCAGCACCGCCCTGCTTTTCACCGCCGGCGCCGCATTCGCCGGCGACAAGCCCCAAGTCGCCGAGGCCCCCGTGCCGACCGGCCCGACCAACCAGGCGCCCCTGGCCGACGCCAGCCAGCGCGGCGTGCTGGTCTTCACGCCGGACTTCTTCGCCGCCCAGCGCCCCAATACGGCGCTCGACATGGTCAACCGGGTCCCCGGCTTCTCCATCGACAACGGATCGGGCGCGCGCGGTTTCGAAGGGGCGGTCGGCAATGTGCTGATCAACAACAACCGTCCCGCCTCAAAGAATGATTCGGGTTCGAACGTCCTGGGCCGGACCCTGGCCAATCAGGTCGAGCGCATCGAACTGATCCGGGGCGGGGCGCCGGGCATCGACATGCAGGGCTATTCCGTCGTCGTGAACGTCATCCTGAAGACGACCGACAGCCGCCAATCGATCCTGACCTGGAACGCCATGCTGTTCGAAGGCGGCCATGACATCTATGGCGGCTCCTATCAGTTCACTCAGAACAAGGGCGATCGCAGCTGGGGCGTGACCCTGTCGGACGGCATGGGCTCCAGCGATTCCAACGGCGTCGGCCGGTCGATCCGTCGCAACGCCGCCGGCGATGTCATCCGCGACGAGCGGTACGAGAACGACGGCTGGGGCGGCGGCCAGGGTATTCGCGGCAACT
>NZ_DAMBJX010000027.1:25752-35683 GCF_032067225.1 Brevundimonas vesicularis
GCGATTATGCCGAAGACGGCGATTCCGGCGAGCTGGGCCTGACCTGGACCCGCACCCTGAACCCGCGCTGGACCCTGGAGACGCGTCTGATCCACGAGTTCTCCAGCTTTGACAGCGTCTCGGGCAGCAATGAGACCCTGAACGGGACGGCGGCGCCAGAGCAGCAGTTCAAATCCAACGGCGACTCGTCGGAATCCATCCTGCGCGCCCTGGTGCGTCACGAACGCTCGCCCGCCCTGACAATCGAGGCCGGCGCCGAGATCGCCTACAATATGCTGGACGTGAACCAGGCCTTCACCATCGGCGGCGTCGGCGTTCCCCTGCCCAGCGCCTCGGTCAAGGTCGAGGAAACGCGCGGCGAGGCCTTCAGCAAGGCGACCTGGCGGATCAATCCGAAGCTGACGCTGGAGGGCGGCGTGCGCCTCGAGGCCTCCACCATCAGCCAATCGGGCGATGCGGATCAGGAAAAGAGCTTCTTCTTCGCCAAGCCGCGGCTGCTGGCGACCTGGACGCCGATGGCCGACAACCAGCTGCGTTTCCGCTTCGAGCGCGAACTGGGTCAGCTGGACTTCGGCGACTTCGCCGCCTCAGCTGAGCTGAGCGACGGCACGGTGTTCGGCGGCAACGTCGATCTGGAGCCGGAACAGCGCTGGATTTCCGAGCTGTCCTATGAGCGCCGCTTCTGGGGCGAGGGCGTGGTCTCGATCGGCTATCGCCACGACCGCATCATCGACGTGATCGACCGCCTTCCCCTGCCCGGCGGCCTGTCGGCCACCGGCAATATCGGCGACGGGACGCTGGATCAG
This sequence comes from Brevundimonas vesicularis, assembly GCF_032067225.1. Taxonomy (GTDB): domain Bacteria; phylum Pseudomonadota; class Alphaproteobacteria; order Caulobacterales; family Caulobacteraceae; genus Brevundimonas; species Brevundimonas vesicularis_F. Next base: position 26,559 of record NZ_DAMBJX010000027.1, read on the forward strand.
CTGTCGCTGAACGTGGTGGTGCCGCTGGACAAGGTCGGGATCTCGGGCGCCCGCTTCACCTTTAGGAACGATTGGAACAAAACCAGCGTCACCGACCCGACCACGGGCGAGGACCGCCGCATCTCGGGCGTGCGTCCCAGCCAGGCCAATGTCGGCTTCCAGCAGGACATTACCTCGTGGAAGACCCAGTGGGGGATCAACTGGCTGCCGCGTCTGGGCCAGGCGACCTACGATCCGGACCAGACCTTCGCCTGGCGCGGCGCGGACTATCTGGAGGCCTTCGTCGAATACAAGCCCAGCCCGACCCTGTCGCTGCGCGCCCAGCTGAACCTGTGGGACGACTTCACCCAGCAGCGCACGGTCTACGCGACACGCAATCCGCGCACCGTGGCCTTCGTCGAGGAGCGCTCCATCGACCCGCGCACCTTCGTCTCGTTGCGGCTCCGCAAGACCTTCTGAGGCGCGCTTCACACAGCAAAAAGCCCCGGCGGATCGCTCCGCCGGGGCTTTTCCTTGATCAGGCGTCGATCAGTGGCTGGGTGTCGAGGCCGCAGGGCGGGCGACGTTGCCGTCTTCCTGACCGCGATCGTTCAGCGCGGGGCCAGGGTGGTTGTCCCCGTCATTGGCGCCGTGCGACCAACCCTTGATGAAGTGGCTGATGACAATGAAGGCCACGCCGATGCCCATGCCCCACAGGCCCAGCAGCTTGAACACTTCAAGCGAGGTCTGCAACGCAAGGCTCGGGTTCAGCACCTGGCCGCCCACCGTCTCCGTACCCGCCAGGCCGGCGATCCAGCCGCCGACATATTGGGCGATCGAGCTGGCCAGGAACCAGACGGCCATCATGAAGCTGACCACCTTGGCGACGGACAGTTTGGTGATTTCCGACAGGCCCACTGGCGACAGGAACAGCTCGCCGGTAGTGTGGAAGAGATAGAGCAGACCCAGCAGGAGCAGCGGCATCTGGAAGGCCGAGTTGGCCATGCCGGCGCCCCACACCACGATCATGAAGCCCAGTCCGACCTGAAGCAGGCCGAGCCCGAACTTCAGCGTGGGGTTGGGGTCCAGGTTGCGCTTGCCCAGGAAGGACCAGAGCGCGGCCATGATCGGTGCGAAGATCAGGATGAAGCCCGCATTGAACGACTGGGTCTGGGCCGCCGTGATGGTGGCGTCGATCCAGGGACCCGACGTGCTGAGACCGGCGGCGGCGATCTGGGCCGGGGTGCCGACGGTGACGCCCAGCAGCTGGAACGCCTGCGGGGTGATGCTGAGATCGACGTTGCGGTCGGCGAATAGGTTCAGCGAGGTGCCGGCCTGTTCGAACAGGGTGAAGAAGACGACCGAGCCGAAGATCAGCACCAGGGCCAGCATCATCCGCTCACGCTGCGCCTTGTTCTCGCAAACCTTGACGATGACGTAGAGGATGAACAGCAGCGACGCGACGGTGGCGGCGCCCAGGACCCAACCCACCAGGGCGTTGCGCTGAACCATGAACCAGACGACGCCGACGCCCAGGATGCTGAGCAGATAGATCGACCATTCGCGGTTGATGGGACCCAGCATCGGCTTGCTCAGATTGGCTTCGGCCGGAGGCTCGCCCTTGCCTTGCAGTAGGGGTTTGCCCAGCACGAACACGATCCAGCCCAGCGCCATGCCGACGCCGGCCAGACCAAAGCCTGCCCACCAGCCGACGGTCTGACCCAAAAGGCCGCACAGCACCGCCGCCCAGAAGGCGCCGAGATTGATGCCGTAGTAGTAGAGCGTGAAGCCGGAATCCCGCCGCGGATCGCCCTGCGGATAGAGCTGTCCGACGATGGTCGAGATGTTGGGCTTCAGGAAGCCGACGCCCATGATGATGAAGGACACCGCCAGATAGAAGACGTTCACGCCCGCCATGTCGCGGGTCGCGTCGATCTTGTATTCGCCGGTCGGCAGCACGGCCGGCAGCGGCGACGCGGCGGGCAGGCCCTCGATCGCCAGGCCGTTCTCGGCCGCCTCGAAGGCGTATTTCTGGCCATTGACGACGATCGACACTTCACGCGCCGCGCCGCGGCCTTCGGCGTCGATCTGATAGGTCTGACCGGCGTAGGTCAGGGTTTCGGTCGCGGGACGACCCTCGAAGGCCATCATGCCGTGACCGGCGACCAGCAGCAGGGCGCCGAAGGCGACGGCCTTGCGCGTGCCGATGAAGCGGTCGGCCATGATGCCGCCCAGCAGGGGCAGCAGATAGACCAGCGAGGTGTAGGAGCCGTAGGTCGACCCCGCCATGGCGTCGTCGAACAGGAAATGTTGCGTCAGGAAGAAGATCAGGATGCCGCGCATGCCGTAGTAGGAGAACCGCTCCCACATCTCGGCGAAGAACAAGATGATCAGTCCGCGCGGGTGGTTTTTGAGGATCTGCATCAGCACCGGCACGCCCGTGGCGAAGGTGATGATCAGTCCAAGGGCGACGACGATGTTCATGCGCGCGTCCCCCTAATCGTCTTCACGCGTCGTGTAAGTCGCGCCTTCCCCAAATCCGTCCTCAACGGCTCACTCCCAACTGCCGCGCCGCTTATCGGGCGCGCGAAAGGCGCATACCCAGCACAGCGGGCGAATCCGAACAAGTGTTAAGGCTGTCGCGGGGGCGGCCAGGCGACGCGCGAAGGAAGCGAAAAACAACCCTGAGTGATGTCTGATGGCGTATATCCTGCTAGGTCGGTCGTCAGAAACGCACACGGTTTCATAATGGGAAGGAGCGCCAGATGTCTGTCAGACCGATCGCCGCTCCAGACCATGAGGCGCTGAACAGGCTGCATCGTCAGGTCGGTTGGCCCGAACGGTCGCCGGCCGGATGGCGCTGGCTCGAGGCCAATCCGGCGCGGTTGGCGCTGGGCGCGCCCGCGGGATGGGTGGTCGCCGACGAAGACGACAACGCCGTCGCCATGCTGGGCACCTTCATCCAGCGGTTTCGATACGGCGTCCAGCACCACTTCGGCGCCACCGGCTTTTCGATCATCGTGCCGCCCTGCCAGAAGGGCGCCAGCCGGCCTCTAATCCGCACCTTTTTGAAACAGACAGGCCTGTTCGCCCGCTACACCTTCAACGCCAATGCGCGCTCGGCGCCGCTGTATGGCCTGTTCGACATGAAGCCCTGGCCGGCGCAGACTCACGGTCTGAAGCTGTCGTGGATCACCGACCGTCTGGCCTGCGCCCAGGGTCGTGTTTTGCGCCTGCTGCTGGGCCGCACCTCCGCCGAGACCGCCGCGCATCTGGGCGAGCGGCTGATGAACGGGCGCGTGTTTCGCCAGACGCCGCTGGTGCTGCCGGCTGGGGTGACGGTGCTGCGCGACTTGTCGGACGCCTCGCCCTATGCGGACTTCTGGCGCCGGCTGTCGCAAGAAGAGCGTCTGCTGGCGGATCGCAGTCCGGACATCCTGCGCTGGCGGTTGGCGGACCCCGACCTGACCCTGCCGCCGGTCATGCTGGCCTGCGTCAGGGATAGCCGCATCGTCGGGATGGCCATGGCGCAGATGACCAAGACCAGCCTGATCGAGCCGCCCTATCTGGACATCGTTGATCTGATCGCGCTGGAGACGGCGCCCGAGGCGATCGCGCTTCTGACCCAGGCCTTGATCGACAACGCCCGCGCGCTGGGGGCCGCCAAGGTGCGGCTGCAGGTGGTGACGCCGCGCCTGCTGGCGCAGTTGGGCGATCTGGCGAAGACGGCGCGGCGCGAAGGCGGCTGGGGACACTGCCACGCCATCATCGACGATCCTGCGCTGGCGGCCGCCTGGGCGCCGACGCCGTTCGACGGCGACTACGGCATCTGTTCGCGCACGCCGCCGATGCCCAAAACCTTGGCTGCCGCCGCAGTCACGCGCCCCACCTTGGGCGGGCGCGTGTCCAAGGCCTGATCAGGCGTTGGGGCGGGCCTTCAGCTCGTCGCGGATCTCGGCCAGCAGCGCTTCGGTCGCCGTCGGCGCGGCGGGCGCCGGATCGGGCTTGGCGGCTTCCTGACGACGCAGGGCGTTGATGCCCTTGACCACAAGGAAGACGACCCAGGCGACGATCAGAAACTGGATCACGGTGTTCAGGAAGGCGCCGTATTGGATCGCCACCTTCTCGACGGCCTCGGTCGCCGGGTTATCAGCCCTCAGCACCCATTCCATTTCCGAGAAATCGATGCCGCCGGTGATCAGGCCGATGGGCGGCATCACCACCTGATCGACCAGGCTTTTGACGATGCTGTTGAAGGCGGCGCCGATGATCACGCCGACCGCCAAGTCTACGACATTGCCCTTGACCGCGAACTCGCGAAACTCCGACAGCAGGCTCATGAGATTTCCTTGAGAAAGTTAGATCAGGCGTCGCCCGAGGCGTTCAGCCGCTCGCGCAGCTCCTTGCCGCTCTTGAAGAAGGGGACGGCCTTGGCAGGCACCTCGACGGTTTCGCCGGTGCGCGGATTGCGACCCGCACGCGCCGGGCGCGACCGCACCGACAGGGCGCCGAAACCGCGCAACTCGACCCGGCCGCCTTCGGACAAGGCCGAGGTCATGGTGTTGAGGATCACATTGACCAGCCGCTCGACCTCGGCGTGGGTCAGGTGGGTGTTTTCGGCTGCAAGCTTCTCGATCAGTTCGGACTTGATCATCTGCGCCCCCGCGAGCTCGGAATGACGGGCTGTTTCGCCCGCCGTCGATCCAGAGCCCACACCCTAACCTTCGACAGGCTCTGTAAAAAGCCCTTATCCGACAATGATGCGCGCCATTCGCAAGAAAAATGTCCGGAAGTGCACACAGCAGTGTGCCAGACAGAGAAAAGGGCGACGGGATTGCTCCCGCCGCCCTCATTCGTTGTCGCTATCGCAGAGCGCGCGACGCTCTGCTGATTGAGCGAGGCGACCGAAGGACGCGATGCGCCCTTCGGCTTGAGCCTTACTCCTTGGTGCCGGCGTTCTTCAGCGCGGCGCCCAGGATGTCGCCCAGCGAAGCGCCCGAATCGGACGATCCGAACTGTTCGATGGCTTCCTGCTCGTCCTTCATTTCCAGCGCCTTGATCGACACCGAGACGCGGCGCGAGGCCTTGTCCACGGCGGTGATCATGGCGTCGACGCGGTCGCCGACGGCGAAGCGTTCCGGACGTTGCTCGTTGCGGTCGCGCGACAGGTCCGACTTGCGAACGAAGGCCGTGACCGGCGCGTCGTCTTCACCGAACTTGACCTCGATGCCGCCCGACTCGATCGCCGTCACGGTGACGGTGATCTGCTGGCCGCGACGATAGGTGTCGCCCTCGCCGATCGGATCGCCGCCCAGCTGCTTGATGCCCAGCGAGACGCGTTCCTTCTCGACGTCGACGTCCAGGACCTTGGCCTTGACCATCTCGCCCTTGCGGTAGCGCTGGATGGCTTCTTCACCCGACACCGACCAGTCGAGGTCGGACAGGTGCACCATGCCGTCGATGTCGTTGTCCAGGCCGATGAACAGGCCGAACTCGGTGGCGTTCTTGACTTCGCCCTCGACGGTCGAACCGATCGGGTTGTTGGCGACGAAGGCGTCCCACGGATTGTCCTGAGCCTGCTTCAGGCCCAGCGAGATGCGGCGCTTGGAGGCGTCGACATCCAGAACCACGACGTCGACTTCCTGCGAGGTCGAGACGATCTTGCCGGGGTGGACGTTCTTCTTGGTCCAGGACATTTCCGAGACGTGGACCAGGCCCTCGACACCGGCTTCCAGCTCCACGAAGGCGCCGTAGTCGGTGATGTTGGTGATGCGGCCCGTGTACTTGGCGCCGACCGGATACTTGGCTTCCACGCCGTCCCAGGGGTCCGACTGCAGTTGCTTCATGCCCAGCGAGATACGCTGGGTGTCCGGGTTGATCTTGACGATCTGGACCTTGACGGTGTCGCCAACGGCCAGAACCTGGCTCGGGTGCGAAACGCGCTTCCACGACATGTCGGTGACGTGCAGCAGGCCGTCGATGCCGCCCAGGTCGACGAACGCACCGTAGTCGGTGATGTTCTTGACGACGCCTTCGCGGACTTCACCCTCGGCCAGCTGACCGACCAGTTCCGTGCGCTGTTCGGCGCGGGCTTCTTCCAGGATGGCGCGACGCGACACGACGATGTTGCCGCGCGGACGGTCCATCTTCAGGATGGCGAAGGGCTGTTCCTTGCCCATCAGCGGGCCGACGTCGCGGACCGGACGGATGTCGACTTGCGAACCGGGCAGGAAGGCCGAGGCGCCGCCCAGGTCGACGGTGAAGCCGCCCTTGACGCGACCGACGATGGCGCCGTTGACCGGCTGGCCTTCGGCGAACACGACTTCCAGACGGGTCCAGGCTTCTTCGCGACGAGCCTTGTCGCGGCTGATGACGGCTTCGCCCAGGGCGTTCTCGACGCGCTCCAGGTAAACCTCGACGTTGTCGCCGACCTTCGGCAGGGCGCCGTCGTCGCCTTGGCCGAATTCGCGCATGGCGATGCGGCCTTCGGTCTTCAGACCAACGTCGATGATGACGATGTCTTTTTCGATGCCGACGACGCGGCCGTGGACGACCTGGCCTTCGCCGAAGTCGCGACCCGACAGTTGTTCGTCGAGCAGCGCCGAGAAGTCGTCGCGCGTGGGGTTGAGAGTATCAGACATGAAGCTCTGGTGTTTCCAGTGGGGCTGTGGCGCGTGACCGAAGAACGATCCCGCGCGAGGTGGACCCCTGACGCAGCGAAAGGCGGCGCGCGGGGCGATGGGAAAAGATGGAATCAGGTCGTCGGGATGCGAGACCGTTCAGAACGATCAAAACGCCCGCGGAGGCCGAGGGTGGGAGCGTTGGATTTGCGAAATGGGTCAGAGACCGTGTTTCGCGCGCGCCGCCTCGACGATACGGCGGGCCGCATCGAAGGCGGCCTCTATACCCAGATCGGTCGTATCCAGCAAGACCGCGTCATCAGCCTGAACCATCGGGGCCGCCCCGCGCCCGGCGTCGCGCTCGTCGCGGCGCTGGATGTCGGCCAGCATGGCGTCGAAGGCGATGTCCGAACCGCGCGCCGTCAGCTGCTTCCAGCGGCGCGTGGCCCGCACCTCGGGCGTCGCGGTGACGAACAATTTGGCCTGAGCGTTCGGCGCAATCACCGTGCCGATGTCGCGTCCGTCGAGAACCGCGCCGCCCGCCTGGGCCGCGAACGCCTGCTGCAGTTCCAGCAGAGCCGCCCGCACGCCGGCGAAGCTGGCGACACGGCTGGCGGCCTCGCCCGCCTCGCCCGTCGTCAGGCGCGGATCCTCCGACAGGCCCGCCGCATCCAGCCCCCGCGCCGCCTGCGTCGCAGCGGCCTCGTCATCCAGCGATCCGCCGTCCGCCAGCACCTTTGCGCCCACGGCCCGGTACAGCAGCCCCGTATCCAGATGCGGCAGGCCATAGGTCTGGGCCAGACGCGCGGCGATGGTCCCCTTGCCAGAGGCGGCCGGTCCGTCGACGGCGATGATCAGGGTCAAGCAGGTCTCCGCAGCGCGTGGCGCATTTCAATCTCGATCCCAAACGCACGGGAGGCCGAACCTGATAGCGAGGATCGCCCGACCAATCCAGCCGAAGCCCTCAGTCCCGGCGTCCGACCAAATCACGAATTGCAAGGGGCGCCATCGTCAGGATCGGCTTGATCCAGCCCGACAGCCCCGGCCGGCTCACGACCATGCCTTCCAACGCGCCAGAACCACGACCGCGAAGGCTGCCAGACCTAGCCACACCAGACAGGCGACACCGTTCAGCACCACGCTCGAATAGAAGAAGGCGTCGCCCTCGGCCCTCAGATGCACGGCGCCATGTTTGCCCGAGACCCTGCCTATCGTCACACCTTGCCAGACGATCCAGGCCGTCCAGCCGGCTCCGCCCAGACAGGTCAGAAGACCGAGGACCGCGATGCCTCGACCGAGGACGTCGCGCGCGGACTTCACGCGATTCGCCCGCCCAGCCCGTTCATCATCTCGACGAAGCCGGGGAAGCTGGTGGCGATCATGCCAGGCTCGTCGACCGAGACCGGTTGTTCGGCGGCCAGGCCTAGGACCAGATGGCTCATGGCGATGCGGTGGTCGTGGGCGGTGTGGACCAGGCCGCCTCCACGCACGGACTCGCCCTGGCCGGCGCCGGTGACGATGAAGCCTTCCGGCTCCTCCTCGACCTGAACGCCGCAGGCGCGCAGGCCCTCGACCATCAGCGAAATCCGGTCGCTTTCCTTGACCCGCATTTCACCCACACCGCGCATGACGGTGACGCCGTCCGCAAAGGCCGCCGTCGCCGCCAGGATCGGATATTCGTCGATCATCGAGGCGGCGCGATCCTCGGGCACGACCACGCCCTTCAGGGACGAGTGACGGGCGGTGATGTCGCCGACCTCTTCGCCCCCGGCCTCACGCTGGTTGGTGATGGTGAGGTCGGCGCCCATCTCGATCCAGGTGTCGAACAGGCCGGTGCGAAGCGGGTTCAGCATCACGCCCTCGACCGTGACCTCCGACCCCGGCACGATCAGCCCCGCTGCCAGGGGAAACGCCGCCGAGGACGGATCGCCCGGCACGGCGACGAAGGTCCCGGTCAGGGCCTGACCGCCCTTCAGCGTCACCTTCCAGCCCCCGCCCCTCTCCTCGACGCCCACCTCGGCGCCGAAGGCCCGCAGCATCCGCTCGGTGTGGTCGCGGCTCTTTTCGGGCTCGACCACCGAGGTGACGCCCTCGGCGTTCAGACCCGCCAGCAGGATGGCCGACTTCACCTGGGCCGAGGCCACCGTCTGCACATAGTCGACGGCCTTCAGCGCGCCGCCGGTCAGGGCCACAGGAAGCCGATCCTCGGCCGCCTGCCAGTCGAACGCCGCGCCCATCTCGGCCAGCGGTCCCGTGACCCGCTTCATCGGACGCTTCCTCAGCGAACCGTCGCCATCGAAGGTCGCCGTCAGCGGATAGCCGGCCGCCGCGCCCATCAGCAGGCGCACCCCGGTTCCCGCGTTGCCGCAGTCGATCACCGACGACGGCGTCTTAAAGCCGCCCGCCCCCTCGATGCGCCATCTGCCGTCGCCGGTCCGCTCGACCTTGGCGCCGAAGGCTTCGACCGCGCGGGCGGTGGCCAGGACGTCGTCGCCTTCCAGAAGGCCCTCGACCTCGGTCACGCCC
>NZ_DAMBJX010000027.1:35693-42311 GCF_032067225.1 Brevundimonas vesicularis
CGCCCAGGATCATTGACAGGTGCGACATCGACTTGTCGCCTGGCGCGCGGACCTTTCCGGTCAGGGCGGATGCGCGGCGCGAAGTCAGTTGGGACGGCATGATCACCCGCTTCAGGCTGTATTGTGCGAAGGGCCGCGCGGGCGGCGCGAAAGACAGCTTTTGACAGCGGGTCAAAGGGGTGGCAAGGGACCGCCCCGAATTCAACCCGTTGAAAGCATCCAAACGTGGCCAATCCCGAACTGGGCGCCAAACAGGTCTGCCCCAACTGCCAGGCGAAGTTTTACGACCTGAACCGTCGCCCTGCACACTGCCCCAAATGCGGAACCGACTTCGATCCCGAAGAGGCGATGAAGCTGCGCAGCCGCCGCGCCCGTCCCGGCTATCCGTCCGACGATGAGGACACGGAAGACCAGGTCAAGGACAAGAAGGTCGACGGCGACGAGGACGAGGAAGACGACGTCAAGACGCCGGAAATCGACGAGGAAGGCCACGAGCCGATCCTGACCCCGGACGACGAGGACGAAGACTCTCCGGCCGACGCCTCGGAAGAAGCCGGCATGGGCTCTACCGACGGCGACGACGATCTGCTGGCCGACGACGATGACGACTCCGTGCCGTTCATCGAAGACGAAGACGACGACTCGATCGACGACGAGATCGCCAAGCCGTCGCGCGACGACGACTGATTTTCGGGCCTATCGCGCTTCGCGCTACATGAGCCCCGTCTTCTTCGGGGCTTGTGGATAGGCTCAGATTCTTGTTGCACCCGCCGCATTTCCCGTTAGGGAGACGCGGCGGGACAGCAGGCCTTTCATACCTTTCGGTTTGAAAAACCTGCGTATTTTCACCCTTGGGAACGCGGTGAAAATAAATCTCGAAACGGGCTTGATCGCAGAAAAGGCCTGACCTAGTTTCCGCCGCCTCGCCGGGGGCCATCGCAAGATGAACCGGGCGATCCAGACCGACAGGTCCGGGGCTTTAGCTCAGTTGGTAGAGCGCTTGCATGGCATGCAAGAGGTCAGCGGTTCGACTCCGCTAAGCTCCACCATCGTCACCTCCGAGCACCGCAAGGTGTTCGGAGGGACGGCCATCCTCTCCCACATTTTCGATCTGCAGAAATCGCCATTCGGCGCGCCACCAGGCGCCCGTCTCTCGTCCGATGACCGATGCGGCAGGCGGCTCGATCCGAACCTCCCGCCGCGATAGCCGCCGATCAGTTCTCGACTTCGGTCGATCCCTGGCGGAAATCTTCGGCCGGCACGAAGGCCGAGCCTTCTTCATCCAGCACCCAGACGCCGATCAGGGCGGGGTGATCCGGGGTGACGTCTTCGTCCAGCAGGTCGCCCTCATAGACGCCGACGTTGCTGTAATCGAAATCCAGCAGCAGCTGATCGGCCATGTCGATCATCTCGTCGGCCATGCGCCGTGCATAGCCCACCGCCTCGCTGGCGTCGGAAAAGTCGTCGGTCAGCGTGTTGACCTCTGCGGCCTCGCTACCCTGAACGGCGCTGGTGGTGACGATGGTGAATGCGGACATGGTGATCTTTCTTAAGTCTAAGGACTTCACCTAGCCCGTTTGGCCCCGCAACACGTCGAAATTCGGTTGCGCCATCGACGCTATCGATCGGCCCCGCCCCGGTCGTTGCGCTTCGTCGCGCGATAGACCTTCTGCAGGCCGCCCAGCCGCCGACGTTCCGCAGCCTTGGCGATCCGTTCCGCCTTATCCCCCGCCGCCGCCAGTTCCGACTTCAGCTTCTGGAAATGCGCCCAGCGCGATCCCTCCAGCGCGCCGTCCGCCAGGGCCGCTTGGACAGCGCATCCCGGCTCGCTCACATGGCCGCAGTTGGTGAAGCGGCACTCCTGCATCAGGTGTTCGATATCGTCGAAGACCGCTTCCACACCCTCTTCGGCGTCGATCAGGCCCACTTCGCGGATGCCGGGCGTGTCGATGATGAGACCGCCGCCGGGCAGCGGGATCAGCTGGCGATGGCTGGTTGTATGCCGTCCCTGGTCGTCGGATGCGCGGATCGCCTGGGTCGCCATCCGATCCTCGTTCAGGAAGGCGTTGACCAGGGTGGACTTGCCGACACCCGACGAGCCGATCAGGACACAGGTCTCGCCCGGCTTCACCTGAAGACGCAGCGCCTCCAGGCCGACGCCTTCGCGCGCCGAGACGGTCAGGACCAGGGTCTGCGTTTCCAGCGCCGCCACCTGAGCGGCCTCGGCTTGGGGGTCCGCGCTGAGATCCGACTTCGTCAGAACGAGAACAGGCCGCGCTCCGCTGTCCATCGCCGCAGCCAGGAAACGCTGTATCCGGCGCGGATTCAGATCCGCATTCATCGAGGTGACGACGAAGGCCACGTCGATATTGGCCGCCAGGATCTGGGTTCGACGCGCGCTGTCCGCCGCCCGCCGCACGAAGGCCGTGCGACGAGGCAGGACGGCATGGATGGTGGCGGCGCCGTCCTGAGCGTTCGGCGACAGCACCACCCAGTCGCCCACTGCAGGGGGCCCAGTCTCCTGGGCTTCGTGCCGCAGTCGGCCGGACGCTTTGGCCTGAAGCTCGCCCGCATCCGTGACGACCAGATAGCCGTTGCGATGCTGGAGGATGACGCGGCCCGGCGTGTGACCGGCATGGGCATGCGGCGCAAACGCCGTCGCCCAGACCTCGGACCATCCATACTGTTCGATCAAGTCAACGGCATCCCTGTCGCTCGCGCTCCTCAGCCGGCCTGTGCTGAACACTGTCCCAAAGCCTTGCCAGTCGGCGGGGCCGCGAACAAGCATGCTCGCCGTCCCAGCCCCTCGGGAACGAAATGCCGGTCGGCGGCGCTCCGCTATCGACACGATGTTCAGCGAGGAAAGAACGGCGATGAGCGAGATCAAGGAAGGCATGGAAGTCATCGGAGCCGACGGCGTGCACGTCGGCGTCGTGGACCGGGTGGAGAGCGACCGGATCAAGCTGACGCGCCGCGAGAACACCGGCGCCCATGCCGATCACCACCACTATATCGAGAACGGTTTCGTCGCCGGCGTCGAGGGCGACAAAGTACGCCTGTCGGCCAACGCCGATGTCGCCGTCACGCTTGAAGAAGAAGAATCCGGTCGCCCGGTCGATCTCTGACCGAACGGCTCCGCGTGCCTAAAGCAGCGTGGCGGCCAGATTGACCGTCAGCGCCAGGATAACGGCGTTGAAGAACCAGGCGATCAGGCTGTGAAACGTCGCCAGACCGCGCAGCTTGCGGCTGGAGATCTGCACGTCGGCCGTCTGGTTCGCCACGCCGATGATCAGGGCGAAGTGGAGAAAATCCCAGTAGTCCGCGTCATCCTCACCCGGAAAGATTAGCCCGCCCTGATCGCCCTTGCCGTCGTCACTCGGGGCGTAGAAGCCGTGGGCGTAATGCAGGGCGAAGATGATGTGCACGTACAGCCACGACAGGCCGACGGTGCACACTGAAAAGACCGCCTGCCCGACGGTCGGCTTGCCGTCGCTGGCCACCATGGCGAGGACGAGGACCACGACGCTGGCCACGGCCGCCGCCATGCTGAGCGGCAGGACCATAACGCCCGCCTGATCCAGTTCCGCCGCGCGGCGTCGCATCGCCTCCTGCGAACGCGCCCGGAATATCCTCGCAAAGGTGGCGACGAGAAAGGTGGCGACGCCTGCGTCCCAGCCGGCCGCCAGTCGCATTGGCCAGCCGACGCTGGCCGGCGCCAGCGCCGCGACAGCCGCCAGGACCAGAAGTCCGAGCCATAGCGACAAATGCAGACGGAACAGGCGCGCGACAGATCCCATGCCGCGAGATTGCGCATTCCTGGTCGCACGTCTAGCGACCGCGCGGCCTGCGGGGCGGCTACGACAAAATGGATTTCGTCCCATTGAGGGACACGTCTGTCGGCGACGTCATATAAGTGTCGCTTATCGTTTCGGGGGAAACGCGAATGCTGGTGTCGGTCGTGATCGGCGAGGCTCTTTATCTGGCGCATCGCTGTCGGCGGGCGCTGATCGCCTCGCCCGTGGTGCTGGTCGGTCTCTGGGCCGTGATGACCGTCATGCCGCACGCGTCGATCCGTCTGCCGAACTGACGAGAAGCTGTCGGCGGTCTTTTCAGGCGCCGGACCGAATCCGACGCCCCGGGCGTTGTCAGGTGTGAACCCGACGCCGAGGACGCCCTGACCGACTTTACGCCATCCCCCCAACGCGTCCGCGTCATCGACCTGGAGACGGCCGGATCCGGCCCTCAGGACGTGTGCGAGATCGGCTGGCAGGACGTGGTGCGCGACGGGGTCGGCCCATGGCGTCTGGATGCGACGCGCGGCGCTCGTTTCGTAAATCCCGGTCGGCCGATCTCACCCGACACCATGGCGATTCACCACATTCTGGGCGAGTGGGTTCAGGACGCCGGCTACTGGAAAGCCGTCGCGCCGCCCATCCTTCGCCCGGAGACGGGCGTGATCGCCCTGGCGGCTCACCGGGCCGGCTTCGAGCAGCGGTATTGCACCCCTGCCCTGTCAGGCGGCGCAAAGTGGATCTGCACCTGGAAATGCGCCCTGCGGCTGTGGCCCGACCTGCCGCGCTTCTCCAACCAGATGCTGCGCTATCTGCGCCGGCCCGAGGGTTTGGTGCATGAGCAGGGCCTGCCGGCGCATCGCGCCCTGCCCGACGCCTATGTCACCGCCCACCATCTGCGCGACATGCTGAACCAGACGACCGTCGAACAGCTTCTGGCCTGGAGCCGCGAACCGGGACTGCTGCCCCGCGTGCCCGCCGGCCCCGAGCGCGGCAAGGCGTGGAGCGCGGTGGATGCCGACCGGCTTCAGGTCTTGGCGTCGGGACGCGACATCGACATCGCCTTCACCGCCGCGACCGAGCTTCGCCGCCGCGGCCTGATGACGGACACGGTCGTCCCGACGTCGGATCAGGGACGCCTGCTCTAGCAAGCGAGCGCCAGCCAGGGTTGACGGCGACTGATCTGAAAAGAAAGGGAAATGGTGGACGCGACAGGGATTGAACCTGTGACCCCCTCGATGTCAACGAGGTGCTCTCCCGCTGAGCTACGCATCCGCCGTAGGGCTCCGAAAAACGTCTTCGGAGCGGGAAGAGCGGTCGTATAGCGGCGAGGCCGGTCGGCATCAAGCCGATTTAACGGCAAGAATGCGATTTCTCGCCGAACGTCGCTCAGCCCAGTCGCAGCGAAGGGTTCAAGCGGCGACCATCCGCTCGACCTCATTGACCAGATCGCGCAGGTGGACGGGCTTGGACAACACCTTGGCGTCTGGCGTGGCCTGGGCGGCCGTCAGGGCCACCGCGGCGAAGCCCGTGATGAACATGATGCGCAGGCCGGGCTGGCGCGCGGCGGCGACGCGGGCGACCTCGATCCCATCGGCGCCCGGCATGACGATGTCGGTCAGCAGCAGGTCGTAGGGGCCGTGTTCCAACGCGTCGATCGCGTCGTCGCCGTTCTCACAGTCGATCACCTGGTGGCCTGCCCGCTCCAGCGCGCGCGTCAGAAATCCGCGCAACGAACCGTCGTCTTCGGCCAGGAGAATACGCGCCATTCGAGAAACACCCTTGAAACAGACCGCAAACCTAGAGCCCGAACGGTAAACCGCCGATGAAATTCACCGCTCAGCCGACTTCCTTCCACAGCGAAACGCGCTAAGCGGGGGCATGACCGACGGCGGCGACAGCTTTTCGATCACCGCCCCTGCGGCGGACGCGCCCGCGACGGCGCTGGTCTTCGCCTCGCCCCACTCCGGCGACCTCTATCCCGACGACATGGGCGCCGCGCCGGGTCTGTCGCGCGCCAGCCTGAAAAGCGCCGAAGACGCCCTGGTCGGGCGCTTGGTCGCAGAGGGACCACGCAGAGGGGCCGCGCTGATCGTAGGGCGGATCGGCCGGGCCTATGTCGATCTGAACCGTGATCCCTCTGAGCTTGACCCGGCCTTGATCGAGGATCTGGAGGGGCCGGTGGGGGCCAAGACGGCCGCCGGTTATGGCGTGATTCCCCGATTGGCCGGCGACGGCACGCCGCTCTATGCGCGCCGGCTGACGCTGGCGGAGGCGAGACACCGCATCGCCAGGGTCCACGTCCCCTATCATCAGGCCCTGGGCGAACGGATGCAGGCGACGCGCGCGACGCACGGACGCGCGGTGCTGATCGACTGGCATTCGATGCCGGCGCGCGCCGTCGGGGCTGAGGTCGTGCTGGGCGACCGCTACGGCTCGGCCTGCAGCGCGCGGCTCAGCCGACGGCTACGCGACTTGTTCGAGGGGCTGGGTTGGCGCGTGGCGCAGAACCACCCCTACGCCGGCGGTTGGTCTACCCAGCGCTGGGGCCGACCGGACGAGGGCTATGAGGCTATCCAGATCGAACTGAGCCGCAGGCTGTACCTGGACGAGACGACGCTGGCCCCCAATGCGACCTACGCCAAGACGCATAAGGCCTTATCGCGCGTGATCGCCGCCCTGTGCGCAGACGACTTGTCGGCCTGACTGATCGCTGATCAGATCAAAAAAAAGCCGCACCCGAGGGTGCGGCATTAAAAGTCTATAGGGAGGAAACGCCCAGGAAGGGCAAGACGCCCGGAGGCGTCAGAGGTCAACTTAGGTTGCG
>NZ_DAMBJX010000028.1:0-41002 GCF_032067225.1 Brevundimonas vesicularis
CGTCGTCCGACCAAGGAGTTGGACGTCTTCTGCAAGCCTGGCGACTACCCCCGCATCCTGGCCTTCTTCCAGAAGCACGGCTACCGCACCGACGTCGAGGACGAGCGCTGGATCGCCAAGGTCTGGAAGGACGAGAAACACTTCTTCGACGTCATCTTCGCCATGTCCAACGGCACCATCGCCGTGTCCGACAGCTGGTTCAGCGAGGACCGGATCACCGTCTATGGCCATCAGGTCCAGATCACCCCGCCCACAGCGCTGATCCTGTCCAAGGTCTTCATTCAGGACCGCTACCGCTATGACGGGGCCGATGTGAACCACGTTATCCTGAAACAGTCCGACGCCATCGACTGGAAGAGCCTGCTGGACCAGATGGACCTCTATTGGGAAGTGCTGGCCGCCCATCTGCTGAACTTCCGCTTCGCCTATCCGACCGAGCGCGACCGGATTCCGCGCTGGCTGATGGAAGAGCTGGTCCAGCGATTGACGGCCCAGATCGATCTGCCGGCGCCGCGCGTGAAGGTCTGTCGCGGCCGGCTGTTCAGCCCGCGCGACTATGTCGCCGACGTCGCCGAGTGGGGCTTTGGCGACGTGGTGGGCAAGGGGCTGGAGGAACGCCACGACCCCGTCAACCTGGGCCACTGAAAGGCAAGCCGCCATGACTGACGCCGTCCCCGATCCCCAGACGACCCAACCCGGCCTGGAACCCGGCCCCGGCAGGAAACTGCGCGTCGCCGCCGTCGGCGACCTTCACGTCGGCGAAACCACAGAGCATCGCTACCGCGACCTGTTCGAGCGGGTGTCGGACGACGCCGATGTCCTGTGCCTGTGCGGCGACCTGACCAACTACGGCAAGACGCCCGAGGTCGAGCGGCTGCTTGAGGATCTCAAGCTGTGCAAAATCCCGATGGTCGGCGTGCTGGGCAATCATGAGCACGAGTGCGGCCAGCCCGAGGTTGTCACCAAGATGCTGACCGACGCCGGGGTCAAGATGCTGACCGGCGAGGCCTATGAGATCGAGGGCGTCGGCTTTGCGGGCGGCAAGGGGTTCGTCGGCGGCTTCGGCCGCTACATGCTCTCCTCGTTCGGGGAGGCCTCGATCAAGCGTTTCGTGCAGGAGGCGGTCGAGGACGCCAATCTGATCGAGAACTCGATCCGCATGCTGCGCACCGAACGCTCGGTCGTGCTGCTGCACTATGCGCCCGTGGTCGAGACGGTGATGGGCGAGCCGCCCGAAATCCACGCCTTCCTGGGTTCGTCGCGCCTGGCCGAGACCATCGACCGCTACGACAATGTCCGTCTGGTCGTTCACGGCCACGCCCATCGCGGCGGCCCGGAGGGACGCACCACCAAGGGCACGCCCGTCTATAATGTCGCCCTGCCGGTGCTGAAGACCCTGGGCGACAAGCCTTATCGGGTCTTTGAAATCTGACCGGACTGTAGGAGGGTGCGGCCGGGGCTGGGATGCAGCCTCGTTCGGGGCCGCAAGGCGGCCCGTCGTGGAGTTTCCGATGCGCCTTCTGTCTTCCGCCGCGGCCGTCGCCGTCCTGGCCCTGACCACTCCAGCCTTCGCCGCCGGCCAGGCCGCCGCGCCTGCCCCTGCGCCGCAGGCCGCTCCGGCGCCCGCCCAAGAAGCGGACAGCCCCGAGGAAGCCGCCTTCGAAGCGAAAGGAGAAGCCTTCGGCGAACGTATGGAAGCCATGGCCGAAGAAATGCAGGCGGCAGCAACTCAGGCCGACAAGGCCAAGGCCAAGACTGACCTCGACGCGATCCAGGCGCGCAATCAGGCGGACGCCGACACGTTTGCAGACGAGTTCCTAGCCTTCGTGGTCAGCCAAGGCGCGCCCGCCGACCAGATGGGCGCGGCCGCTCAGCAGATCAAAGCCTATCCTGCGATGATCCGTGCCAAGATTGAGGAAGCTGTCGCCGCTGCGCCCGCCGCGGCAGCCCCGGCCCAACCGCAGTAAGCCGAGCCTTACCGCGATTTCACTTGAGACGGGGCGGCTGAGGGCGGAGTTTGCGCGGGTCATTCAACGGGAGCCGTCCCATGATCCGCCTGCTCAGCCTGACCGCCGCCCTGGCGCTCGCGCCCCTCTCCTCGGCCTTGGCGCAGACCCCGGGGCCTGCGCCCACGCCGGCTCCGGCTTCCGCTGAAGCCGCCGAAGCCCGGATGGAAGCCGCGGCCGAGGCCTTCGAAGCGCGCATGGAGACCTTTGGCGAACGCGCCGAGGCGATTTCCGAAGACGAGAGCCTGAGCGAGGCCGAACGCGGCCGTCGCATCGCCGCCCTGTGGTCGGACTATGCGCCCGACGTCGCCGCCTTCACCGCCGAGACGACGAAACACGCCACCGAAATGGCGGCCCAGGCGCTGAAGGACATCGACGTCGACGCCATTGTCGCCGACGCCCTGAACGACCCCGAGGTCAAACAGGCGATGGAAGAGGGGATGCAGAAGGGCGTCGTCACCGCCGAAGGCATCGCCCGCAACAGCGCCTGGACCAATCCGACGCCCGAGCAGATGGAGACCTACAGCCTGGTCGCTCAATACGCGCTGGACCAGGCCGCCGACGCCGTCGTCGAGGAGGGCGTCGAAGCGCCCGAGGCCCCGGAAGCGCCCGAACCGCCGGCGCCGCCCGCCCGTCCGGCCGCCTAACGTCTTTATCTCCTCATGAAAGAAGGAGTGGACCGCGCAGCGCTGGAGGGGCTCTTGAAGTCCTATGGGTGTAGATTGTCTTGACCCCATACGTCTGACCAGCGACATCGCGCCGCATGCCTGCCCTGCCCGTCGATCCGCACCTCTATTCGACCTTCCTCGGCGTCATGGCGGTGATGGCGATCACGCCCGGCCCGGCCAATCTGTTCGCCGTCGCGACCGGCGTTGAAAAGGGCCGCGCCTCGGCCCTGATCGGCGTCTTGGGCATGAACGCCGCGACGCTGGTGTGGTTCGGCGCGGCGGCCCTGGGTCTCGGCGCCCTGGTCAAGGCCTTCCCCGCCGCCTTCACGGTCATCGCCGTCCTGGGCGCGCTTTATGTCGCCTGGCTGGGGATCAAGGCGCTGCGCGGCGCCTTCGCCACCGCCGCCGATCCCGACGAGGTCGTCGTTAAGAAAGGCCGAAGCGCCCTGATCGACGGGTTCGCCGTCCAGATCGCAAACCCTAAGGCTATCCTGTTCTTCACCGCCGTCCTGCCGCCCTTCATCGACGTGAACCGCCCGGTCGCGCCGCAGATGGCGATGTTCGCCATGGCGGCCATCGGCATGGATATGGTGTCGATGAGCACCTACGCCCTGTCCGGCGCCGCCTTGTCGCAACGCATGCAGCAACCACGCTTTCGAAAGGGCTTCGGCGTCTTCGTCGGCCTGCTGCTGATGGTCGCCGCCGTGCTGATCGTTCTTCGGCTCTAGACGCCGCGACGCTTCGCCATACAGTGGTCGGGAACGGCTTCGTTCATGCTCCGTTCAGCCGTCAGAGCGCCCGAATGGGCGATCAAGGAGTTTGATGTCATGAAAACCCTCCCCCTGAAGACACTGGCGGTGACCGTCGCCGCTGGTCTGGCCCTGGCGGCCTGCGCCACCGCCACCCCGTATCAACCCGCCGGCTTCAACGGCCAGCGTGGCGGCTATGCCGAGCAGCGCCTGGAGAACGATCGTTTCCGGGTCAGCTTCTCGGGCAATTCGCTGACCTCACGCGAACAGGTCGAGCAGTCGCTGCTGCTGCGTTCGGCCGAACTGACGGTCGAGAGCGGCTATGACTGGTTCTCCACCGTCAACCGCGCCACCGACCGCGACACCCGCTTCGTGGGTACGCCCGATCCGTTCTATTCGGGCTATAACCGCTTCTACAGCCCCTATTGGGGTCCGTCGTGGCGCTACTACCGCAGCGGCTTCTGGAGCCCGTGGGACCGTTACGGCCCGTGGGGCGTCAACGACTTCGACGTCCGTCAGGTCGACCGCTTCGAGGCCAACGCCGAAATCGTCCTGGGCCGCGGCCCCAAACCCGCCAACGACCCCAACGCCTTCGACGCCCGCGAGGTGATCCAGAACCTGGGTCCGCAGGTCACCCGCCCGGCGGCCTGATGCTGAAAGCCCCTCTCCACGGCGTGGAGAGGGGCTTTTTCTTTCATCCCACCCGCGGCGACTTCAGCCGGCGCTTGTTGGAGTGGGTCGCCGGCGCCGTGCCCAGATCTTCCGGCACCTCGCCCTTGAAATAGTAGCGCTGCCACGCCTCCTTGGCCGCATCCGGATCGCCGCCGGCCAGACGCTGGTTGAAGTCGGTGCGGGCGCGGTTCCAGGCCTCGAACTGACCCTTCATCACCGGGTTGGATTCCAGCGTGCGGATGATTGGCTGGAACTGTTCGACCTTCTTGTGCTCGATCAGATTGATGAAGCAGAAGGGTTCGCCCTTCTCGAAGGTGATCCGCCCCGGCCGGGTGAAGATCCAGTTCATCGTGAAGGGGAAGGGCAGCCAGTCCGTCTCGATCAGGCCGACCAGCGGCTGGATGCCGTCCTTCACATGGTTGGGCGACCCCGAGCACATCATCCCCCAGCCAGGCGGCGTGCGGAACAGATATTGCGGATGCATGGTCAGCACCCCGCGCGAGAAGTGCGAGGTGACGAAATGGGCCAGATCGTGCTGGGGCCGATCCGGCGTGATGACGATGTCTTCCTGGCGCGGACCGCCGTTCCACTCGGCCGAGAAGCCGAACGGGCACAGGATTTCCCACCCCGTCGTGTTGGCCATGTTCAGCGGCAGGCAGCGATAGGGGTGGCGGCTGATGAAGGCGTCCATCCAGTTGCGCGACTGGCGGCCGGGCACGAGGTCCGGCGGCCGGGCCGTCATCGGATAGCATTCCAGTTCCAGAGGGCGCGTGTTGACGGTATCGACCATGACCATTTCCTAACGCCCGAAACCCGACGGCTCAACCATGACTGACACACCCGCTTTCGACCGCGAGACCCTGACCGTCTGGCTGAAGGCGAACAGCGTGGATCACGTCACCCACGACCACCCGGCCGTCTTTCGGGTTGAGGAAGGGCTGGATCTCAAGGCCGACCTGCCGGGAGCCCACACCAAGAACCTGTTCCTCAAGGATCACAAAGGCCGCCTGTGGCTGATCTCGGCGCGTCAGGACACGGTGATCAACCTGAAACGCGCCGCCGCCGTCATGGGGTCGGGCCGCCTGTCGTTCGGCAACGAGACGCTGATGTGGGAAACGCTGGGCGTCCGCCCCGGCTCGGTCACAGCGCTAGGCCTGATCAACGACATCGACCGCCGCGTGACCTTCGTGCTGGACCGGCGCCTGTGGGACGCCGCCGTCGTCAACTTCCACCCCCTGACCAATACCGCGACCACCGCCCTGGATCAGTCGGCCTTCCGGCGCGTGATGACGCTGCTGGAGCGTGAGCCGGTGGTGGTGGATTTCGAAGCCATGGGCGCTTGAACCGATTGCGCGACATTACATCTTCGCCAAGCGCGCCCTTCTCCACGACGCCCGAACGCCAAGGATCGCGACCGGCAGGGCGAAGATGTTCATATAGCTACCGCCCATTCTGTAGTCGAACAGCCACCGGCCGCAGGTGATTTCCACCACGAGCCAAGCGAGGACAAAACAGATCGGCCAAATCGTGCGTCCATACACGATGGCGTAATAGGCCAGGATCACAAATCCCGTCAGCACCCCATGCACGACCAGACTGGACCAGTCGCCCGTGAAGAGCGCGACAAAGGCCAAGAAGCCGTGAACCATGCCCAAGGGAATAACGGCTGTGCTTCCGCCTTCGATGCCCTCCGAAACGCTGCGTTTTGTGTCCACGGGCGCGAAGGCGGCCGCCACAACCCTCCGATCATTGCTGAGGGCGTTCGACACCACCTCACCAAAGCGCACCCTGCGACCGGCGGCGCGCTCCGCCAGCGGCAGCGGCTTTCTGATGGGGCTGTTTTGGTTGTCCAGCATTCAACCTGAATACGGCACGCTTGCTTGAAGACAGGTTAGCGGCGATGCCAGAGCGGTCGCTGCACCTATCCTGTTGGACTTCGGGAATGTCGCGAGGGACGCGGCAGCGTTGCGTTTACACCATCGTCATCGCCAACGGCTTGAACCTTGCCGCACAGGCCCCATCTCGCAAAGTCCGGCACAATGAGGCAGACGAGCGGCGGGGGAAGTCAGACGAATTAGACGAATTAGACGGTGTTTTTCATGACCACCGTCTGAAATCCCGGCGCGACCTTTTCCCGGCTTGATGCCGACGCATCCCGACGCCATCTGAACCGTTGAACCTTACAGATCTCTGCGCGGACCTCGCCCATGACCCTGCTCGACCCGACCCTGACCCCCGACGCCGCCGGCGACCTGATCAAGGAGGGCACGGACGCCTCTTTCATGACCGACGTTATCGAGGCGTCGAAACATCAGCCGGTCATCGTCGACTTCTGGGCCACTTGGTGCGGGCCGTGCCGGACCTTGGGCCCGGCGCTGGAGAAGGCCGTGCGCGCCGCCAAGGGGGCGGTGAAGATGGTCAAGATCGATGTCGACGCCAACCCGGCCTATGCGGGCCAGCTGCGGGTGCAGTCGATTCCGACGGTCTACGCCTTCGTCAACGGCCAGCCGGTCGACGGCTTCCAGGGCGCCATTCCCGACAGTCAGATCAAGGCCTTCATCGACAAGCTGACCGGCGGTCAGGGCGGCTCGACCGAGACGGCGCAACTGCTGGAGCTGGGCGAGGAATCGCTGGGCCTGAACGACTTCGGCGGCGCGGCCCAAGCCTTCGCCCACGTTCTGTCGATCGAGCCTGAGAACGAGAAGGCGATCGCCGGCATGGCGCGGGTCTATCTGGCGGGCGGCGACCCCGAACAGGCGGCCCAGACCATCGCCATGGCGCCGCAGGACTCCAAGGAGCCGACGGTCCAGAGCGTGCGCGCCCAACTGGCCCTGGCGTCTAAAACCCCTTCCGGCGCCTCGGCCGAACTTGAGGCCAAGGTCGCCGCCGATCCGAACGATCATCAGGCGCGTTTCGACCTGGCCGAGGCCCAGAGCGCGGCCGGCGACTTCAAGGGCGCGGTCGACAATCTGCTGGCCATCATCCAGGCCGACCGCGAGTGGAACGATCAGGCGGCCCGCAAGCAGCTGCTGTTCATCTTCGAGGCGGCGGGCCTGACCTCGGACGTGTCCAAGGACGGTCGTCGCCGCCTGTCGTCCATTCTGTTTTCGTAAGCGCGAAACCACCGGCCTCAAGTCGCCCGAAAGGCGATAGGCCAAGGAGAAGTGATGCCTCAAGGCTATGTCCGCGCCCTCGACCTGCCCCAGGTGATCCCGGTGTTCCCGCTGGGCGGGACCATCCTGCTGCCGCGCGGACAGCTGCCGCTGAACATCTTCGAGCCGCGCTATCTGAACATGGTGGACGACGCCATGGCCGGCGACCGGATCATCGGTCTGGTCCAGCCCAAGGGCGGCACGCCGGCCCTGCCCGGCCTGTCGCCGGTCGGCTGCGCCGGTCGGATCACCAGTTTCGCCGAGACTTCCGACGGGCGCTATCTGATCACCCTGACCGGCGTGTCGCGCTTCCGCATCGCCGCCGAGATGCCGTCCAAGACCCCCTATCGCCAGGTCCGCGCGGCGTTCGAGGCCTATGAGGACGATCTGATCTCCCCGCCCGAGGAGCCGGACTTCGACCGCGACGCCTTCCTCGACGCCCTGCGCGCCTATATGGCGCACCGGCTCCTGGACATCGATTGGGAGACGGCCGAGACCGCGCCGATGGAGGCCCTGGTCAACAGCCTGTCGATGGCCCTGCCCTTCGAGCCGGCCGAAAAACAGGCTCTGCTGGAGGCCATGGGCCTGATGCCCCGCGCCGAGGCCCTGACCGCCCTGATGCGCATCGACGCCGCCGACGGCGGTGACGACGCCGCGCCGTCCATGCAATGACGGGCTCAAGTAGCGCAAAGCGCGGTAGCCCCCTAAAGAGCTCTCAACTAGCGCCAGCGCGATAGGCCAAGAAAAATGAGTGACGCCTTCAATACGCCCGTGTCCGTCGATCCCCGCCTGTTGGAGGTGCTGGTCTGCCCCGTCACGCGTGGCAAGCTGACCTATGACCGCGACGCCAACGAGTTGATCTCGGCGGGCGCCAAACTGGCCTATCCGATCCGCGAAGGCGTGCCGATCATGTTGGCCGAGGAAGCGCGTCAGCTCGACTGAGCGCCGCACCGACACCGAACATCCACTGGCCCGGAGCGCGGCGCGCTCAACGGGCCTCAAGTAGCGCGACGCGCGATAGGCCCAAGAACAATGACCCTCAGAGTCGCCATCCAGATGGACCCGATCGAGGCCGTCGACATCGCCGGGGACACGACCTTCCTGATGGCCGAGACGGCCCAGGCGCGCGGTCACAAACAGTGGGTCTATGACTTCCGCACCCTGGCGCTGGAAGAGGGCCGCCTCTTCTGCCGCGCCCGCCCGATCACCGTGCAGCGCGAGGTCGGCAACCACGTCGACTTCGGCGACTGGGAAAAGCTGGATCTGGCCGAGGACGTGGACGTGATCCTGATGCGCCAGGATCCGCCGTTCGACATGGCCTATGTGACCGCCACCTATCTGCTGGAGACGGTGCATCCACGGACCCTGGTGGTCAACGACCCGGCCCAGGTGCGTTCGGCCCCCGAAAAGCTGATGGTCACCGCCTTCCCCGGCCTGCAACCGCCGACCCTGATCTCGGCCGACCCCGTCGCCCTGGACGCCTTCCACAAGAAGCACGGCGAGGTGGTCCTGAAACCCCTGCACGGCAATGGCGGCTCGGGCGTGATCAAGCTTCGCGCCGACGACCCCAACTTGGACGCCCTGATCGAGATCCATGCCGCCGGCAGCCGCGATCCGCTGGTGATCCAGAAGTTCATTCCCGCCGTGTCCAAGGGCGACAAGCGCATCCTGCTGATCGACGGCGAGCCCGTCGGCGCCATCAATCGCGTCCCGGCGGCGGGCGCGGTGCGCTCGAACTTGCATGTCGGAGGCACGGCCATGCCGGTCGAGCTGACGCCGCGCGACCTGGAAATCTGCGCCGCCATCGGCCCGACGCTGAGGGAACGCGGCCTGATCTTTGTCGGCATCGACGTGATCGGCGACTATCTGACCGAGATCAACGTCACCTCCCCCACCGGCGCCCAGCAGTTGAAGGCCTTCACCGGCATCGACGCCACGGCCCTGATGTGGGACGCCATCGAAGCTAAACGCGCCGCACAGGTTGCGTGATCGCCACTTGAATTAGATTTCAGTTCATGGTTCGTTCTCCATCTCAGGTGGGAGAACGACATGGTCGCGCGGGTTGTCACGGTCGCCTTTGACGGGGTCGAGGCCCGGCGCGTGGACGTCGAGGTCCAGTTGATCGGCAATGACGGGCCGACCATCTTCAACATCGTGGGCCTGCCGGACAAGGCTGTGGCCGAAAGCAAGGAGCGGGTGCGCGGGGCCTTCGCCGGCATCGGTCTGGCCCTGCCCGCCAAGCGGATCATCGCCAACCTCGCGCCGGCCGACCTGCCCAAGGAGGGCAGCCATTTCGACCTGCCCATCGCCCTGGCCCTGATGGCGGCCATGGGGGTGATCGCGCCCGATGCGCTCGACGGCTGGGCCGCCATCGGCGAGCTGGGGCTGGACGGCCAGATCGCGCGGGTCGGCGGCGCCCTGCCCGCCGCCGTCGCCGCCGACGCCATGGGCCTGGGTCTGATCTGCCCCGAAGCGACGGGACCGGAGGCGGCCTGGGCCGGCGGCGCCCGGATCCTCGCGCCGCGCTCGCTGATCAGTCTGGTCAACCATTTCAAGGGAACCCAGGTGCTGCGCGCGCCCGAGCCCGGACCGCTGGCGGACGGCAAGGCCGTGCCCGACCTACGCGAGGTCAAGGGTCAGGAAAGCGCCAAGCGCGCGCTGGAGATCGCGGCGGCCGGCGGCCACAACCTGCTGTTCATCGGCCCGCCGGGGTCGGGAAAGTCGATGATGGCGCAGCGCCTGCCGGGCCTCTTGCCGCCCCTGACCTCGCAGGAGTTGCTGGAGACCTCAATGGTCTGGTCGGTCGCCGGCCTGATCGAACGCGGCGCTTTGACCCGCGATCGCCCGTTCCGCAGCCCGCACCATTCCGCCTCGATGGCGGCCCTGACCGGCGGGGGTCTTCGCGCCAAGCCGGGCGAGGCGTCGCTGGCGCACAATGGCGTGCTGTTTCTGGACGAACTGCCGGAATACTCGGCCCAGGCTCTGGACTCGCTGCGGGCGCCGCTGGAGACGGGCGAGATCGTCGTCGCCCGCGCCAACGCCCACATCCGCTATCCCGCGCGGTTCCAGTTGGTGGCGGCGATGAACCCGTGCCGCTGCGGCATGGGCGGCGCCGGACGCGGCGCGTGCGGCAAGGCCCCGCGTTGTCAGCGCGACTATCAGAACCGCGTCTCGGGTCCGATGTTCGACCGCATCGACCTGACGGTCGAGACGCCGCCGGTCACCGCCGCCGACATGGCCCTGCCCCCGCCCGCCGAGGGCACGGCCGAGGCGCGGGCGCGCGTGGCGACCGCCCGCGCCATGCAGGAGGACCGGGTGCGCGAGGCCGGGCTGGACGCCGCCCAAGGCCTGAACGCCCGCGCCTCCGGCGGCACGCTGGATCGGTTCGCCACGCCGGACGAGGCGGGCCGGATGCTGCTGATGCGGGCGGGCGAGGCCGGCGGCCTGACCGCGCGCGGCTGGACCCGCACCCTGCGCCTGGCCCGCACCATCGCCGACCTCGACGGCAGCACCGGCGTTCTGCGTCGCCACATCGCCGAGGCCCTGATCTACCGCCGCACCACCATCGGCGCCGAAGCCGACTTCGACCGCCGTGTGGCGCAGCGCTATGAAGGGTTCGGCCTGCGCGAGGGCGACGACGAGCAGACGCCCTTCCTGCGCGCGTGAAACGGCCATCGTGGCATGGTGGAGACATCCTTAACCGTCGGTCTTTAGGCTCTGTCTCGTGGGGGAGACGGCCATGACGCGACGGACGGCGACGAAGCGGATTGAGGAGCGCACGAGCGCGCCTGTCGACCCCGCCCAGCAGTTCCTGCGACTGATGAGCCACGAGATGCGCACGCCGCTGAACGGCGTGATCGGCATGATCAATCTGTTGCAGCGGACCCGGCTGGACGGCGCCCAACGCGCCTATGCCGAGAACGCGCGTCAGTCGGCCGAACATCTGCTGGGTCTGGTCAATGATCTGCTGGACTATGCGCGGCTGGAGGCCGGGGCGCTGGAGTTCGACCTGGCGCCCGTTGACCTGGAAGGTCTGGTGCGCGGCGTCGCCGAGTTGCTGAGCCCGCGCGCCCACGACAAGGGGCTGGAGATCGTCTGGTCGGTCGCCGCCGACGCGCCCGACGTGCTGGCGGACGAAGGCCGGCTGCGTCAGGTGCTTTTCAACCTGGCGGGCAACGCCGTGAAGTTCACCGAAACCGGCGGCGTGCGCATTTCGGTCGAGCGCGTCGGCGGCAGCGCGGCGCGCCCGCGTCTGGCCTTCCTGGTCGACGACACCGGCCCCGGCGTCGCACCCGAGGCGCGCACACGCATCTTCGAGGAATTCGGCCACGCCGACAGCTCCGACGCGGTCCGCCAGGATGGCGCGGGTCTAGGTCTGGCCGTCGTGCGTAAACTGGCCGCCGCCATGGACGGCTCGGTGAAGGTCGAAAGCCGGCCCGATGGCGCCACAACCGGCGGGGGCGCCCGCTTCGGCTTCGAGGCCGCCTTCGCCGCCGTCGCGGTGGCGCGCGACAAGCCGTTGCGCGGCCAGACGGTCGCTGTGCGCGCCGTCGATCCGTTTGTCCTGTCGGCGGCTCGCGCTCAGATCGAGGCCTCGGGCGGCGTCGTGGCGGAGGCGGCCCCGGTGATCCTGGTCGATCACGCCGACGCCCCGGCGGGCGCGCTGGCGGCTTTGCCTTCGAGCGGTCGCGGGATCGTCCTGCTGAAACCGGCCGAACGCGATCTGATCGCCCGTTATCGCGCCGTCGGCTTCCACGGCTATCTGATCAAGCCCTTGCGTCGCGCGTCCCTGGCCGAGCGCGTCCTGGCCGCCGTCGGCGCCGAGACGCCTGACAAGTCCAGCGCCCACTGCGCCGCCCCGATCGAAGACGACCGCGTCGCCCCCGTTCAGTTCGCAGGCATCCGCGTCCTGCTGGCCGAGGACAATCCCGTCGGCGCGCTTCTGGCCCGCACCCTGTTGCGCCGCGAGGGCTGCACCGTCGAGACGGCCGCCACCGGCGACGAAGCCGTCGCGGCGCTGAAACGTGCGCGCTACGACGTGGTCTTCATGGACATGCGGATGCCCGGCATGGACGGCCCCGCCGCCGCCCGCGCCATCCGCGCGGCGGGCGACACGACGCCGATCCTGGCCCTGACCGCGAACGCCTTCGCCGAGGACCGACGCGCCTGCCTGGAAGCCGGCATGGACGACCATATCGTCAAGCCGCTGGACGCCGAGGCCCTGCGCGCCGCGCTCGCCCGCTGGACGAAGCGCGACATCCGCGCCAAGGTCGGCTGAGTTACAGGCGCCCGCGTTTCCGGCCGCCGCGCCGGAGCCGTGCATGACCGACCAAGCTCATCCCCCCGCCAACGGCAAGCCCGCCGGCCGTTTCGGCGGCCTCGCCGTCTATGGCGAGCGGCGCGTCTTCATCATGCTGTTGCTGGGCTTTTCGGCAGGCCTGCCGAACCTGCTGATCTTCGACACCCTGACCACCTGGTTGCGAGAGAGCGGCCTGACGCTCGAAGTGATCGGCTTCTTCGCCTTGGCCACGCTCAGCTACTCGTTGAAGTTCGTCTGGGCGCCGCTGATCGATCGAACCGCCGTCCCGCTTCTGACGCCTCTGCTTGGTCATCGTCGCGCCTGGATGCTGGTCACGCAGGGCGTGATCATCTTCGGTCTATGGTCGATTTCGACCCTGAACCCCTCCAACGCCCTGATCGCCGTGGCCGGCTTCGCCGCCCTCGTCGGCTTCTTCGGCGCCACCCAAGACATCGTCATCGACGCCTGGCGGATCGAGGCCGCCGACGACAGTCGCCATGGCGCCATGGCCGCCGCCTATCAGTTGGGCTACCGCGTCGCCATGATCGTGGCCGGGGCCGTGCCGCTGGTGCTGGCCGATCTCTACAACTGGAACCTCTCTTACGCGGTGATGGCTGCACTCATGGGTATCGGTATCGCCGGCGTACTGTTCGCTCCGCGTGAGAAGGCGCACTCGATCCGAGCCATCCCGGTGGGAGACCTTCCTTCGCGACCAAAGCTGGAAATCTTCGAGTGGATCGCGCGTCTGGCGGTCATCGCCGTCGCCGCCATGTTCCTGGGTTCGGGCCTGACGGGACAGTCGGCACCCTTGAACGCCCTGTTCGGGCTCTTCGGCCTCGGCCCGGACGGCAAGGCGGCGGTCGCAGCAGCGCTGGCGGCGAAGCCGGAGGGCGTCTATCTGCAGTTCGCTCTGGTGCTCATGGGCCTGGCCGTCATGGTCATGGCCTGCTGGCCGCTGCCGGGAACCAAGACGCGGCCCGGCGCCTATCTCGCCGGATCGTTCGGCCAGCCCCTCGCCGATTTCTACAGGCGTTTCTCGGGCGTAGCCACGCTGATCCTGGCGCTGATCTGCGTCTATCGCCTGGCGGATTTCGTGCTGAACATCATGCCGCCCTTCTACATCGACCTCGGCTTTTCCAAGACGGAACTGGCCGAGGTGCGCAAGGTGTTTGGCGTGATCATGACCAGTCTGGGCGTGATCATCGGCGGCTGGTCGGTCGCCAAGCTCGGCCTGATCCGCACCATGGTAATCGGCGCCTTCATGAGCCCTGTGTCCAACCTGATCTTCGCCTGGCTGGCGACCCAGGGACACAGCCTGTCGGCCCTGACCGTCGCCATCGGCGTGGACAACGTCTCGAGCGGATACGCCGGGACCGCCTTGATCGCCTATATGTCCAGCCTGACGTCGATCGGCTTTACCGCGACCCAGTACGCCCTGTTCACATCACTGTACGCCCTGCCCGGCAAGCTGATCGCGACGCAGTCGGGACGGATCGTCGAGGCGTCCGCTCGAGCCGCCGAAGGGACCGGGCCTTTCGCTGGCCTGCGGGCGCTGTTCGCCAATCTGCAACCCGGCGTATTGACCACCGGAGCGGCGACAAGCGGCGTGACCCCAGCGGCGCTGGGCGCGGGCTACGTGGCCTTCTTCCTGTATTCAGCGATCATCGGTGTGTTCGGGATCGTCTTGGCCTTCATCGTGGCTTCGAAGCAGACTGCGCTGCAGGCGCGCCAGAAGGCCGCGATGGAAGAAGAGGCCGCGATCGCGGCGACCGAGGGCCAGCCGTCCTGAGGCTTCAGCGCTTCAGGAAGCCGCCGATCATGTTGCCCAGGCCGCCCGGCAGTTTGCCAAGCAGGTCGTCGGCGCCGTCGATCTGACCGCCGGGGGTCAGGCGGTCGATGGCTTCGGGCAGAAGACCGGCCAGGGTCTCGCCGGCCTGTTCGGGGGTCACGCCCATCTTGGCGGCGATGTCGGCGATGGGGCCGTGGCCGAGGACGGCCGTGATCTGCTCAGGCGAGATATTGGCGTTCGGCCCCGTGCCGACCCAGGAGCCGATGACATCGCCCAGGCCCGCCTGACCGAACTTCTCGGCCAGTCCGCCGACGCCGCCCTGACCCTTGAGCAGATCGCTCAGACCGCCTGCGGCGTCGTCGCCGAGACCCTTCACCACATTGTCCAGAAAGCCCATCGCCGTCTCCCGAATGATGACGCAACGTAACACTGTGATGCGACGGATACGAGAAAGGCCCGCCGGGATCCGACGGGCCTTTCCAACATCGGCTTTTGCGAAAGCCTTAGTTCTTGGCGTCGTTGGCGCCTTGCGTGACGGCCGAACCGGCGGCCGAGACATCGCGGCCGGCGCCGGCGATGGTGTTGCAGGCCGACACGGCCAGAGCGGCGGCGACGATGGACAGGGTGATGATCTTGCGCATGGTTTGAACCCTTGTTGGTATGGTCAAGTTTCGTCGAAACGCCGACCCTGAACTTGGGTTGCATCAAGCGACGCCGTATCGAAAATTTTGCTTTCGACGTGTCGGATCGCCGCAACGGCGGCGGCATTGATCGCTTGCGCCGCGCGCACACGACCCCGAAGGTGCGGCCCTGTTTCACGAGGGGTTGTTCATGCGTCGTCTTCTGATCTCGTCCGCCGCCGTGATGGCGGTGCTGTCCGCCGCGCCCGCGCTGGCGCAAACCTCGGCCCCTGCACTGACAGCCCCCGCCGAAAGCGAGGACGCGCGGCTGAACGCCTTCTTTGAGCAGGCCTTCCAGGCGCGGATCGCGCTTAGCCCGCAGCAGATGACGTCTCTGGGGATCAAAACCGACTACGACAAGCTGGACGATGTGTCGGACGCCGCCGCCGACCGGGCCTTGGCGCTTCAGGAGGCGCAGCTGGCGCAGATGAAGGCCCAGTTCGATCCGCAGAAGCTGGGGCCGCAGGCGGCGCTGTCGTGGCGGATGTTCGAGTATGGCGTCCAGCAGGCGCGGCTGTCGAACCAGTGGCGCGACTGGGGCTTTCAGTTCGCCGCCAACGGCAATCCAACGACCAGCCTGCCGGTCTTCCTGATCAACAACCACCGCGTCTCCAGCGTGGCCGACGCCGAGGCCTATGTCGCGCGGATCAAGGCCGCCGAGACGCAGATGGATCAGGTGGCCGAGGAACTGCGGCAGCGCGCGGCGGCGGGCGTCGTCTCGCCGCGCTTCGTCTTCGCGCCGTCCATCGCCAACACCCGCAACGTCATCACCGGCGCGCCGTTCGACGACGGGGCGGACAATCCGGTCTGGGCCGACTTCATCAAGAAGGTCGCGGCGCTGGAGACCGATCAGGCGACGAAGGACCGGCTGCTGTCGGAAGCCCGCGCCGCCCTGACCGGCCCCTACAAGGCCGGGTTCGAGACCGTGCTGACGGCCCTGGCCGAGGTGCAGCCCAAGGCTGACAGCGATGCGGGCGTGTGGCGCCTGCCGCAGGGCGAGGCCTATTATAACGCCCGGCTCCAGCTCTCGACCACCACCGACCTGACCGCCGAGCAGATCCATCAGATCGGTCTGGCCGAGGTCGCCCGCATCCAGGCCGAGATGGAGACCATCAAGACCCAGGTCGGCTTCACCGGCTCGCTGCAGGACTTCTTCACCTTCCTGAAGACGGATCCACGGTTCCAGTATCCGAATACGCCCGAGGGCAAAGAGCAGTATCTGACCGACGCGCGCGGCTTCATCGCCCAGGTGATGGCGGCGGCGCCGCAATGGTTCTCGACCCTGCCCAAGGCGGCGCTGGAGGTGCGGGCGGTGGAGCCGTTCCGTGAGGCGACAGCCTCGATCGCCTTCTACAACTCGCCCGCGCCGGACGGATCGCGGCCGGGCATCTACTACGTCAATCTGTCGGACATGACCCAGGTGCTGAAGCCCCAGATCGAGGGCATCAGCTATCACGAGGGCGCGCCGGGCCACCATTTCCAGATCGCCTATGCGCAGGAGATCGAGGGCCTGCCGCGCTTCCGCCGGTTCGGCGGCTATGGCGCCTATGCGGAAGGGTGGGGGCTGTACGCCGAACAGTTGGGCAAGGAGATGGGCTTCTATCAGGACCCCTATTCCGACTTCGGCCGGCTCTCGACCGAGCTGTGGCGCGCGGTGCGTCTGGTGACCGACACCGGCCTGCATGCCAAGCGCTGGAGCCGCGAACAGGCGATGGACTATTTCCGCCAGAACTCCCTGCTGTCCGAGCGCGACATCGAAAAGGAGGTCGAGCGCTACATCACAAACCCCGGCCAGGCGACCAGCTACAAGATCGGCGAGCTGAAGATCGAGGAACTGCGCGACCGCGCCAGGACGGCCTTGGGCGACCGGTTCGACATCAAGGACTTCCACGCGGTCGTGCTGGGCTCCGGCTCGGTGCCGCTGGACGTGCTGGAGGATCAGGTCGACAGCTGGATCGCGGCGGGCGGCGGGGCGCCGAAAGCATGATCGCCGGCTATGAGTTGACGGCCGAAACGCCTTCGGTCGCCGATTATCTCCGCCTCCGGATCAACGCCGGCCTGAGCCCGAAAGCTGAGGCGAACGCCATCGCCGGCCTGCCGCATACCTGGTTCGCCGTTGTCGTACGCCGGGACGATCAGGTGGTCGGCATGGGTCGGATCGTCGGTGACGGAGGTCTGTTCTTCCAGATCGTCGATATGGCCATCGAACCCGCACATCAGGGGCGCGGCTTGGGTAAGGCGATCATGACGGTCTTGATGGATCGGCTGCGCAGTCACGCGCAGGGCGCCTACGTCAGCCTGATCGCTGACGGCGAAGCGAACCGGCTCTACGCCCAGTACGGCTTCAGCCCAACCGCGCCCAAGTCTATCGGCATGGCGCAGGTGATCCGCTAACGCGCATTTCCTGCGCGTTTGGTGTAAGAGCCGCCGCCATGCCCTTTACCGCAACCGTCCTGACCATGTTTCCCGAGGCCTTTCCGGGCCCTCTCGGGGTGTCGCTGATTGGCACGGCCTGGCGCGAGAAGGGCTTGTGGAGCCTGGAAACGGTTGACATTCGCGCCTTTTCCACAGATACGCGCGGCTTCCTGGACGACACCCCTGCGGGTGGCGGCCCGGGAGCTGTGCTGAAGGCGGACGTGGTGGCCCGGGCGGTGGATAGCCTGCCGGGACCGAAACGGCCGCTTTTGTACATGAGCGCCAGGGGTCGGCCCCTGACCCAGGCGCGCGTCAAGGAATGGTCGAAAGCCGACGGGATCGTCGTGCTGTGTGGTCGTTTCGAGGGGGTGGATCAGCGGGTGCTGGACGCACGCGGGTTCGAGGAGGTCTCGGTCGGAGATGCGGTTCTCGCCGGCGGCGAGGCGGCGGCGATGGTCGCGATCGAGGCGTGCGTAAGACTGATCCCCGGCGTGCTCGGCTCAGGCGACAGCCTGTCGTCCGAAAGCTTCGAGGATGGGCTCTTGGAACACCCGCAGTACACGCGACCGCGGACGTTCGAGGGGCTTGAGATACCCGAGGTGCTGCTGTCGGGCGATCACAAGAGGATCGCGGGATGGCGCGAGGCGCAGCGGGCGACGACTACGCGGGAGCGACGGCCGGACCTCTGGCAGGCGCATCTCGCCAACTCACAGCTAAAGGGCGCAAAGCCCGAGGAGAAATGACATGAACATCGTTCAACAGCTGGACGCCGAAGAAAAAGCCCGCGTCCTGGGCGAACGCAAAATCCCGGAATTCCAGCCCGGCGACACCCTGCGCGTCAACGTGAAGATCAAGGAAGGCGAGCGCGAACGCGTTCAGGCCTTCGAAGGCGTCTGCATCGCCCGTGACGGCGGCGGCATCAGCGAAACCTTCACGGTCCGCAAGATCTCGTTCGGCGAAGGCGTCGAGCGCCGCTTCCCCATCCTGTCGCCGAACATCGAGTCGATCGAAGTGAAGCGCCGCGGCGTCGTGCGTCGCGCCAAGCTCTATTACCTGCGCGATCGTCGCGGCAAGTCGGCCCGTATCGCCGAGCGCCAGACGGTTCGCCCCGCCAAGGGCGTCGTCGTTCCGGAAACCGGTTCGGCCGCCAAGACCGAAGAAGCCTAGTTTCAGGCCAAATGATCAAATGACGAAGGCCCCGGCGGTGACGCCGGGGCCTTTTTCTATTCCGTCAGTCCGGGATTACTGCGGGAACAAGGGATTGGCCGCGTCGCGCTGGCCCTCCAGGCTGTGTTTCAGGGCTTCCATCTGCTCATGCTCGGTCTTCACCGCCGCATAGGCGCGCCGGATCGTCTCGCGCGTGGTGGCGGAAATGCCGGTGTCTTCCAGCGCCTTTTCATATTTGTTGGCGATGAACCCCTCGCCCGAGTTGATCGAGCCAACGACAGAATCGTCGTTTCTCAGCAGGGCATGTTTCACATCCAGAAACGCGCGGTGCGCCTTGGCCAGGATCGATCCATCGGACTCCGGATCGCCGCCCAGACCGCGCACGGCGGCCGACAGATCGTCGACGACCTGCTGGCGTTCGCTGCTGCGGCGCTCGAACAGGGTGCGGTAATGCGGGTCCTGCGTCTGCTCGGCGGCTTCGCGATAGCCGTCCGCACTGTCCAGCGTCGTTTCGATCAGGCCGTTCAGAACCTTGATGTCGTGGGCGTTGGGGTTGCTCATCTCGTCCATTCCTTCCGCTG
This sequence comes from Brevundimonas vesicularis, assembly GCF_032067225.1. GTDB lineage: Bacteria > Pseudomonadota > Alphaproteobacteria > Caulobacterales > Caulobacteraceae > Brevundimonas > Brevundimonas vesicularis_F. Next base: position 19,179 of record NZ_DAMBJX010000028.1, read on the forward strand.
TTGCGGTCAAACGGCGAAATGGTCCGGCGCGGCGAAGGTTGCCGCCTGCGACATCAAAGTTTGGTGCGAAGCGACCACAGCTCGGGGAAGCAGCGCTTGGTCAGGGTCGAGGCCAGATAGGCGGCGCCTTCCGTTCCGCCCGTACCGCGACGCCGACCGATGATGCGTTCGACCGTAACGACATGCTTGTGCCGCCAGGTCAGCAGGGCGTCGTCCAGATCGACCAGCTTCTCGGCCAGCTGATACAGGACCCACCACCGTTCCGTGTCGCGATAGACCTCCAGCCAGGCCGCCTCGACGGCTTCGGACGGCTCATAGGGCTTGGTCACGTCGCGGTTCAGCACCTCGGCGGGCACAGGCAGACCGGCCTTTGCCAGTTGGGCCAGGGCGTCATCGTAAAGGCTAGGCGCCGCGATGGCGGCCTGAAGCGCGGCCAGTGCCTCGGGGCGGTCTTCGTGAAACTTCAGGAAGCTGGCGTCCTTCAAGCCCAGCATGGCTTCGAAACGTCGGAACTGGTCGCTCTGGAAGCCGGACGATGACCCCAACGACCCCCGGAACCGCAGATAGTCCGACGGCGTCATCGTCGACAGAATGTCCCAGCTGTGGGTCATCACCGCCTGGATGCGGCTCACGCGCGCAAGGCTCTTGTAGGCCGGGACGAGGTCGCCGGCGCGCACCATCGACTGGGCGAGAGCCGTCTCATGCAGGATCTGTTTGAGCCACAGTTCCTTGGTCTGGTGGATGACGACGAACAGCATTTCGTCATGCTGATCCGACCGCGGGTGCTGAGTCGAAAGCAGGTCGTCCAACGCCAGATAGCCGGCGTAGGTGATGTCGCTGGATTGGGTCATGCCCGCCTATCGCCCGCGATGGCGGGCGGTGCAAGCTTAGTGCTGGCCCTTAATGCTGGCCTTGGGCCGAGACGTTGGCGGCGATCTGACGGCCGGCGTCGAAGGCATCGCGGGCGCCTTTGTAGATGAAGCCGTAGGTCGGATAGACCGTCGTGCCCAGGTCGTTGATCGGATTGTACCAGACCTTGACCTGCGACCAGTCGTTGGAGGGCGAGACGTCGACGACGGTGACGTTTTCTTCGACCTTGCCGCGGCTGCCGCCCCAGTTGGCGTGGGTCACGCGCACGACGCGGTCGGTCAGGATGTCGGAGACGACAGCGACGTGGCCACGGCTCATGCGGCCCTCGGGGCGGAAGACCAGAACCGAGCCGGTTTCCGGGGCCTTGCCGGTGCGGAAGTTGGCGGCGGCTTGGCGCCACCAGGTCCAGGCGTCGCCGAAGATGTTGATGCCAGAGAACATGCGCGCGAATGTCACGCACTGCCAATAGGGCTCATCAGCCTTTGCGGTGGAGGGGACGGCGCCCAGCGCAAAAAAACCGAGTGTCGCCGCAACCGCGGCGGCTTTGAGCCGTTTCGTCATGCTGGGGTATCCCGACCCGCCTTTGGAAGCGCCCTTTAGGCCACGGGATCACGCCCTGTCGCAAGATGTTTCGGCATATCGCCGTGCTTCATATTTCCTTCTGAAACCTTGTTGTGACGCTTGGCGCGCTTGTCGGCCATGTCTCTCAGAGCCTTACGCGCCGGGCGTTCGACGAGATGATAGGAGACGGCCGCGACAACCGGCAGAAGGGCCAGGATCGCCAACCACACGAAAATTTGAAGCTGCTTGTCGGGCGCGTCGAACAGTTTGGCGGCCAGACCGACCGCCAGAAGCTTCCACGGCACACAGACCATATAGACCGAATAGCTGATCTCGCCGAGGTAGACGGCAGGCTTTGACGCCAGCCATCCGGCGCGCGCGTTGGGCAGCGACGCCAGCGACAGGATCAGGGCGCCGGCCAGCAGAACCGTGACGCCGTCCCAGAGTCCGAGCGCGGCGCTGAGCACCATCAGGCCGAACGAGACGGCGGCGCAAAGCCACGGCGCCTTCAACGGCGCGCGGCGATAGACGAGATAGAGGGCGCAGCCCAAGGCGAAGCACGGCACGATCCTGAGCGCGCCCCAGCGGATCGTCGCCTCGGTTAAGGCGAAGCCGGCCAGTTGCTCGAACGCGAAATAGAGGATGACGAGGAAGGCTGCGGCCCCGACCACCGCCGCGATCGGCCGATGACGCAGGCGCCAGAAGACGAAGGCGAACAGCGGGAAGCAGAGATAGGCGAACCACTCCGCAGAGATGGACCAGGATGGATGGTTCCAGCCCGCGACCGGCGCCAGCCCCCAGGCGTGAACCATGAAGAGGTTGGCGGGCAGCGACGTCCAACTCAGCACATTGGCGTCCACGCTCATGCCGGCGAACAAGGCGGCGGCCGCCAGCAGTCCCACGCCGATCAGCGTGGCGATATGCAGCGGATAGACGCGCGCGATCCGCGCCCACAGGAAGCCGCGATACGAGAACCGCTTCTCGCCCGCCGCCGCTAGATAGACGTGACTGAGGATGAAGCCGGACAGGACGAAGAACAACTCGACCCCCAGATAGCCCTTGGCGACGAGACCCGACTGACCTGCGCCCGCCAGGTTCTCCCAGAAGCTGTAGACGGCGACCCACATGGCCGCGCCGAAGCGCAGGGCGGTGATGGGGCGAAGGTCGGCGGGCGTTTGGACGGGGGTCATGGTCTCACCTTGGCACGTCAGCCTTTTCGAACCGTGAAGGCCCGCAAAGGTTGTGCCCGGGCGGCCCTATCCTGCCCACACGCCGTGGAAGCCCGCTGGCAGGGCCACGTCCGCCTGCCAGGTCGCGACCGGGCCGTCCTCGATCCGCGCCACGTCGAAGACGTGCAGTTCCGTCCGCCCACCCTTCAGATTGACCGACGGTCCGACCAGCCAGGCGTCCCGTTCCGCCGTCGCGCCGGGCTTGGGCACGAAGACCGCCTCCTCGACCACCTGATGCACGCCGAATTCGAAGGCGTGCGAGCGACCGCTGTCCCAGTCGTGGACCGCCAGTCCCGTCGGCAGGGGCCGGCCGCGAGTCTCGCCGGAGGTATGGGCGGTCAGGCTGCGCTTCAGTCCTGCACGACGCGGGTCCGCTTTCGGGAATTCGCCGACGACATCGCTGTAGGTCATGTCGGCGCGTCCATCCGGCCGCAGGGTGATCAGCGCCAGTTTCGCCGGATCGCCCGGAACGACCCCATGCCCGTCCACCAGAACCCGCGCGCCATCGACCGCGAAGCGCGGATCGCCGCTGGCGGCGATATCGAAGCGGATCGTGCCGTCGCGCTCGGCCCAGGCGTCGCCCAGGTGGAAGTGGAAGAAGCCCGGCAACTCATAAAGGCGGCGCTTGGACAGGTCGTCCTTGTCCAGCACCAGGACCTGCGTCCCCATCTCCGGTCGCCAGGCCAGGCCTGCGGTCACCGGCATGGCGTGGGTCGCGAACACCCAGGGCTGGAGCACCAGGATCACGTGCCGGTCGGTGGCGGTGAAGTCGTGCATATAGCTGGCGCGCGGCAGGGTCACGACCTGGGCGTCGCTCAGGCTGCGATCCGGGCGCAGATGCCAGATGACGGCCTGACCGCCCGCCGACCCCACGTTCCAGATCGAGCCGTCGGGGGCGTAGCGCGGATGAGCCTGGAACGGCATGCCCTTCAGGTCATCCCGCAGAGTGATGAAGTTGCGCGTCGATAGGTCCGACGCCGACAGGGCCAGGGGCGATCCCGCCTCCCACAGCGCCCAGATCTGATCGCCGGCGACCATGACGGCGGTGTTGGCGGCGTTGGCGTCGTCGTTCGAGCCGATGCGGGCGCGGCCGTCGCCTCTGGTGCCGAAGCCCGGCGTAACCACGGCCCCCAACTCCGTCTCCGTGCGGCGCTTGGGCGTGTCGGCGAACCGCGCTTCCAGCGTCGCTTGGCCGTCCTGGATGCGGAAGGCGCGCATCATGCCGTCGCCGTCGAACCAATGGGTCGCCGACCCGCCCGGCCGCCGGAACTTGGCCGGTCCGTTGCGATACAGCGCGCCCTGCAACCCCGCCGGCGCCCGGCCGTGGACCAGGCGCATCGTTTGCCGCGCGATGTCGCCTTCGATGTCCTGGGTCGCCAGCGCCCAGTCGGCCTTCGTCGCGGCGACGGCGTCCAGGGCGGCGGCGGCGCGCACCATTTCAGGCGTGGCGACTGCGGCCGAGAGGGCGGCGGCCCCGATCAGGAAGGAACGGCGGGAGGGGGTCATGATTGAACTCCGGCTTTCGTCGCTTACTTCAGGGCGATGGACTGGGTCGTCGCGCCGGCGGCCGCGAACTTGGCGCGCTCCCAAGACGCCGGTCCCATATTGCCAACGGCGTTGTTGGAGAAGGCGAAGGGCTCGACCGGCATGCCGAAGGGATTGGTGTTCATCTTGCCGTCGCCGTTCAGGTCGTGGAAGGCGCGCACCGCATAGTCGCCGTCCGGCAGGCCGTCGAAGGTGACGCTAGTCTGGCCGGCGGCGGCATCCAGCATGGCGACCTGGGCCGGCTGGCCCTCGCCGCCATAGTTGGCCTCGCTGTTGAAGACGGCGACCATGATCTGGCCTTGGGGCGCCGCGCTCGGGAAGGCGACGGTCAAGTCGGCGGCGAAGGCGGGCGCGGCTGTCAGGGCGGCGGCGAGAGCGAGAACGGGAGCGATGGCGGCGACGGTCTTCATGACGGCGTGTCCTGTGTCAGTGGAAGGACCGACGACCGGCCCTCGATGACCAGACCGTGCCGTCGTGCCCTGCCCTTCACCACCGCGCTTGCGGCGATGAACGGCCGCCGTTCGCCAACGACCACCCTCGTTCATTCGCGAAGCGCGAACGCCCACTGTCGAAAGCATCACGTCCGGACCGCAAAGAAAAAGGCCCGGAACCTGGAGTTCCGGGCCTTAAACTCTTCGTGCTCGCGACGAGGAACTAGTCCAGCGTGCGCTTGATCTCTTCGACCGTGAAGCACTCGATGTAGTCGCCTTCCTTGATGTCCTGGAAGCCCTGGAACTGCATGCCGCATTCCTGGCCGGCCGTGACCTCGTTGACCTCGTCCTTGAAGCGCTTGAGCGTGTTGAGCGTGCCCAGCTCCAGCACCACGACGTCGTCGCGGATGATGCGGACGCGCGCGCCCTTGCGGACCACGCCTTCCGACACCCGGCAACCGGCGATCTTGCCGATCTTGGAGATGTCGAACACCTGAAGGACAGCAGCGTTGCCCAAGAAGGTTTCGCGTTGCAGCGGCGCCAGCATGCCGGACAGCACGCCTTTGATGTCGTCCAGCAGGTCGTAGATGATCGAATAGTAGCGGATCTCGACGCCTTCACGTTCGGCCAGATCGCGCGCCTGTTTCGAAGCCCGGACGTTGAAGCCGAGGATCGGCGCACCGGCCGACTTGGCCAGGTTGACGTCGCTCTCGGTGATGCCGCCGGCGCCGGAATAGACCGTGCGGGCGCGAACCTCGTCGGTGCTCATCTTGTCCAGCGAACCCATGATGGCTTCGGCCGAACCCTGCACGTCCGCCTTGATGACGACCGGCAGTTCCGAGGTCTTCTTGGAGCCTAGCTTGGCCATCATGTCGACCAGCGAGACCGAGCCGCCCGAAACTTGGGCCTTCTCGCGCTTCACCCGCTGACGGTATTCGGTCAGCTCGCGGGCGCGGGCTTCGGATTCCACCACGGCGAAGACGTCGCCGGGCGAGGGCGCCTCGTCCAGGCCGAGGATCTCGACCGGAACCGACGGACCGGCTTCGGTCAGCTGCTCGTTGCGTTCGTTCAGCAGGGCGCGAACCTTGCCCCACGATCCGCCGGCGACGACGATGTCGCCGCGCTTCAGCGTGCCGCGCTTGACCAGGACGGTGCCGACCGGGCCGCGACCCTTGTCCAGCTTGGCCTCGATGACCACACCCTCGGCCGAGCGATCGGCGTTGGCGCGCAGGTCCATAACCTCGGCCTGGATCAGGATGGCTTCCAGCAGGCCGTCGAGGTTCATCCGCTCCTTGGCCGAGACCTCGATGATCTGGGTCTCGCCGCCCAGGCTTTCGGCGATGACTTCGTACTGCAGCAGCTCGTTGACGACCTTCTGCGACGTCGCGCCGGGCTTATCCATCTTGTTGACCGCCACGATCAGGGGCGCGTTAGCGGCCTTGGCGTGTTGGATGGCTTCGATGGTCTGCGGCATGACGCCGTCGTCGGCGGCGACGACCAGAACCACGATGTCGGTCACATTGGCGCCGCGCGCCCGCATGGCCGAGAAGGCGGCGTGGCCCGGGGTGTCCAGGAAGGTGACCTTCTGGTCGTCCGGCAGGCGAACCTGATAGGCGCCGATGTGCTGGGTGATGCCGCCGGCTTCGCCGCCTGCGACGTCGGTCGTGCGCAGGGCGTCAAGCAGCGAGGTCTTGCCGTGGTCGACGTGGCCCATGATGGCCACGACCGGCGCGCGGGTGTCGGAAGCGTCCGCATCGTCGGCCTCGCCCAGGAAGCCGGTTTCGATGTCGGATTCCGAGACGCGCTTGACGGCCATGCCGAACTCTTCGGCCACCAGTTCGGCGGTGTCGGAATCGATCACGTCGTTGATCTTCATCATCAGCCCCTGCTTCATCAGGAACTTGATGATGTCGACGCCGCGAACGGCCATCCGGTTGGACAGCTCCTGCACTGTGATGACGTCGGGAATGACGACTTCACGCGGACGGTTGGGCGCATCGGTCGAGCCGCCCTTGCGCTTTTCCTTCTCACGTTCGCGAGCACGGCGAACCGAGGCCAGCGAGCGCATCCGCTCGGCGGCGTCGCCGTCGCCGACCACGGACTGGATGGTCATGCGCCCTTCGCGGCGCTTGGGCTCGCCGCGCGTGCGGCTGACGGCCTTGCCGGCGTCGGAGAAACGCTTCTCGCGATCGTCGTCACGACCAGCCGGACGACCGAAGCCGGCGCCGGGCGCACGGGCCGGACGCAGAACATTGGCCTCGGCCGGCGGGGCGTTCGGGGTCGGGCGACCGCCAGGGCCGGTGCGCGCGCCGCCGGGACGGGCGGCGCCCGGCGCCGGACGCGGATTCAGCGCCGAATAGCGGACGGGCTCGGCCGGCTTGGCGCCTTGCGGACGTTGACCGCCAGGTCCGGGACGGGCGCCCTGCGGACGGTCGCCTTGCGGACGATCGCTCTGGGGGCGGTCCGAATAGGCGCGATCGCCGCCGCCCATCGCCTGCTCGCGGGCCGAACGGCCGCCGAAGGCCGGACGCTCGGGCGCGGCGCGTTGGGGATTGCCGGGCTTGGGCACACGTTGGCCGAAGTTGACTACCGGACGAGCCGGAGCGGCCGGACGGGCGGGCACAGCCGGGGCCGGAGTTGCAGGCGCCGGGGTCGGCGCGACAGGCGCAGGCGCGGCGGCGACGGGCGCAGCCGGCTTGGGCGCGGGCTTGGCCGGCGCGACAGGCGCAGCCGCCGTCAGCTTGGCGGCTTCGGCGCGTGCCGCTTCTGCGGCGACCTTGGCGGCGGCGGCCTCGTCGCGAGCGGCTTGGGCGGCGCGTTCGGTGGCGGCGGCCTGTTCGCGGGCTGCGGCGTCTGCGGCGGCCTTGGCGGCGGCGGCGGCGTCAGCCTTGGCGGCGTTCGCTTGCGTGGCCAGGGCGATGGCGCGACGGCGGGCTTCCTGCTCCTCGGCCGACAGGGCGCCGCCGGCGGGTTGCGACGGACGCGGACCTTGTGGACGCGGCGCCTGGGCAGCCTGTTGGGGACGCGCGACGTCGAAGCCCTGCGGACGTTGCGGCCCGCCGGCGCCGGCGCGGCGCTTGGTCTCGACCACCACCGTCTTGGATCGGCCATGGCTGAAGCTCTGCTTCACGGTGCCGGTCGGCACCGATCCCACAACGCGCGGCTTCAGGCTCAGCGGAGCGCGCGGCCCCGTCTGGGACGGCGTGCCGCCCGTGTTGCCCTGGCCTTGGTTGGTCTTGTCGTTTTCGTCGCTCATCCGGTCGCTTTACTCGGGGCGGAAAGGCCCGCCGTCCTCATCTAATACCCATGAACGACCGTGAGCCCGTCTCCGCCCTTGGAGACAGGCCCTCGGCCGCTAAAATCCTCAGCTCGCCCCTGTAGGGGGTGCTCCCGCCGATCCGTCCTCGACCCTGGAAACGTCCCAGTGAAGGGGGCGAAGCGGCCGAAATCCAGCCAGTCGTTCGACCTCGATGGTCCACCGATCGGCGCGTCCGCCCGCAAGCAGGACGGCGTGTATCGCATTTTCCAGCCCAAGGGCCAAACTCAAATCGTCCGCCGTGAACGCGCCGCAGATCTTGGCGGTCTGATGACGGGCCAGGGCGAGGATCTTTCCGCGCCCGTCGGCCGAGCCATCGGCGGCTTCCAGCACCCAAGCGGCCTTGCCCGTACGCAGGCTCGCCGCGGTTTTCTCGAAGCCGGATATAAGAACGCCTTCGCGCCGGGCAAGACCCAGCTGGTCGAGACAGCGCCTTGCCAGCAGCCGTTCGACGACATCGGCCAGGTCGGCCGGGGCGGTCAATTTGGTCTTGGCCGCGCGGGTGAAGCCGTTTTTCTTGACCGCCGCCTCGACCGAGGCGCGGCTGGCTTCGACCCACAGGCCGCGTCCGGGCAGTTTCCTGCCCAGGTCGGGGACCACCTGGCCATCGGGCCCGGCGACGAAACGGATCAGGCGAGATTCGTCCATGACCTCGTGAGAGACGAGGTCCCGGCGTTCTCTATCGATCGTTGCGTCGCGCAAGCTCATATGTGGCCAGGTCTCCCATCACGCGTTCGACGGTTCGGCGTCGGACTCTTCGCCCTCGGCCGCGTCGTCTTCGGCAGGCGCGTCGCCGAACACCTGGTCCGGATCGTATTCGCCCTCGGCGTAGTCGCCCTCTTCTTCGTACTCTTCCGGCTCGGGCTGCGGCAGTTCCGAAGCGTCGATCCAGCCGGCGGCCACGCGCGCCTGCAGGATCAGCAGCTCGGCGTCTTCTTGCGCCAGGTTGAAGCTTTCCAGCACGCCGGGGACCTTCACCCGCTCGCCGTTCTTGACCTCATAGCCGCCGCGGATTTCGTCGGTGGCCAGGTCGGCCAGATCCTCGACCGTCTTCACGCCGCCTTCGCCCAGGGCGACGGCGATGGGCAGGGTGACGCCCGGCACCTGAAGCACGCCGTCCTCGACGCCCAGTTCGACGCGCTTGGCGTCCAGCTCGGCGGCTTTCTTGTCCAGATATTCGCGGGCGCGGGCCTGAAGTTCTTCAGCGGTCTCTTCGTCGAAGCCTTCGATCTCGGAGACTTCGTACGGATCGACGTAGGCCAGATCTTCGACCGTGGCGAAGCCTTCGGTGACCAGCAGCTGGGCGATGACTTCGTCGACGTCCAGCGCTTCCTGGAACAGGCCGGTGCGCTCGGCGAACTCGCGCTGACGACGCTCGGAGTCCTGAGCCTCGGTGATGATGTCGATCTGCCAGCCGGTCAGTTGCGAGGCCAGGCGGACGTTCTGGCCGCGACGGCCGATGGCCAGCGACAGCTGCTCGTCCGGCACGACCACTTCGACGCGACCGGCTTCTTCATCCAGCACGACCTTGGAGACTTCAGCCGGGGCCAGGGCGTTGACGATGAAGGTCGGCTCGTCCGGATTCCACTGGATGATGTCGATCTTCTCGCCCTGCAGTTCGGCGACGACCGCCTGAACGCGCGAGCCGCGCATGCCGACGCAGGCGCCGACAGGATCGATGGAGCTGTCGTTCGACAGGACGGCCATCTTGGCGCGCGAACCCGAGTCACGGGCGGCGGCGCGGATCTCGATCACGCCGTCATAGACTTCCGGCACTTCCTGAGCGAACAGCTTGGCCATAAAGCCGGGGTGGGCGCGCGACAGCATGACCTGCGGCCCCTTGGCCTCGGGTCGGACGTCGTAGATGTAGGTGCGGATCCGGTCGCCGATGTTGAACACTTCGCGCGGGATGGACTGGTCGCGGCGCATGACGCCTTCGCCCCGGCCCAGGTCGACGATGGTGTTGCCGTACTCGACGCGCTTGACCGTGCCGTTGACAATCTCGCCGACGCGATCCTTGAACTCTTCGTACTGGTTGGCGCGCTCGGCCTCGCGGACCTTTCCGGTCACGACCTGGCGGGCCATCTGGGTTTGCACCCGACCGAACTCGAACGGCGGCAGGTTCTCGACATATTCCTTGCCGACCACCGCCTCGGGATCGCGCTTGGAGGCGTCCTTCAGGCGCACCATGGCGCTGTCGTTGAACTCTTCCAGCTCGTCTTCCGGCATCCAGTCGTCCTCGACGATGGTGACGTGACGGGTCAGCGACAGCTCGCCGGTCTTGTGGTCGATCTTGGCGCGGATGTCGTGGTGCGCGCCGTAGCGCGACTTGGCGCCCTTCTGGATCGCTTCTTCGATCGCCTCGATGACGATTTCGCGCTCGATGTTCTTCTCGCGGGCGACGGCCTCGGCGATCTGCAGCAGTTCGAGGCGGTTGGCGGAAATACCGGTGACGGCCATCAGGCGTTGTCCTCAGAAGGGGTCGTGGTGTCGGTTATCAGGTCGGAGGCTTCCCCTTCGGGAAGGCCGTCGTCTTCGGGTTCGCCGCGGGCGGCGCGAATGGCGGCGCCCCGTTTCATCAGGGCGTCGGTCAGAACCAGCTTCGCGTCGCTCAGCCAGTCGAAGGGGATCAGGGCGGTGTCGTCCTCGCCGTCCAGGTCGATCAGGACGTTGCCGTCTTCATAGCCGGCCAGCACGCCCTTGAACCGCTTGCGGCCCTCGATCATCCGGTCGGTTTCCAGACGCGCCTCCTCGCCCTCGAACAGGTCGAAGTCGATGGGACGGGTCAGGGGACGGTCGATACCGGGCGATGACACCTCCAGCATATATTCGCCGGGGATGGGGTCGGCGGCGTCGAACACTTCCGACACCGCGCGGCTCAGCTTGGCGCATTGTTCGACCGAGATGTCGTGGTCGGACGGCCGCTCGGCCATGATCTGGAGGCGCTGACGTTTGGAGCCGGTCATCAGGCGCACGCGCACGACGTCCAGGCCCAACGACTCCGCGATGGGGTCGATCAGGTCCAGCAACTGGCGATCCTGGGCGGTTCTTGCGCGCAAGCGACGAATATCCAAAACAAAAGCGGCGGTCCGTCCGGGCCGCCGCTTGGAACGACGCCGTTGGACGCCGGTCTAACGATGTGAGCGCCATATAGGCCAACCGAAAGGAGTTGTCAGCCCCCCGCGATCAAACCCGCCGTCAGCGCGGCCCCAGATAGTCGCGCTTGCCGATCTCGACGCCCGCCGCGCGCAACAGGGCGTAGGTCATTGTGACGTGGAAAAAGAAGTTCGGCAGCGCAAACCCCGTCAGATAATCGACGCCGTTGAACTCGTGCTGCCCGCCAGGGAATTTCAGCACCACTTCGCGCGTCTCGGCGCCCTCGAAGGCATCGCGGGGCACGCTTTCGATATAGGCGATGGACAGAGCGATGGTGGCCTTCAGCTCGGCGAACGACGCTTCGGTATCGTCCGTCTTGGGCCAGTCCTGTCCGACCAGCCGGGCGACGCAGGCCCGCGCCGAAAACGCCGCCGTGCGCACCTGGGCTGGGAACGGGTTCATGTCCGGGGCGAGACGCGCCTCCATCAGGGCCGCCTCATCGAACCCCTGGGCAAGCGCCTTGTCGAGCAAGGCCGACAGATTGTTCAGCGTACGCACGAAGACGGGCGCCGAGGCGTCGTAGATCGAAAAGGCCATGGAGGTCAGGTCCGGTTGGAACGACCCCTTAGCTGCTAATCAACTCGCCGATATTCAAGGAAGACCGGGGTCGTGTCGCCAAGCTTCTTTTCTTCGTAGCGGGTCACGACGTGATCGGCGGGCGGGACGAACCAGTCCTGATCGGCTGGACCTATTCGCTCCAGTCCCGGCGTGCGATTCAGCCGCTCCAGCGCCCATTCGGCGTAGTCCAGCCAATCGGTGACGAAGCGCAGGGTCCCGCCAGGCTTCAGGATGCGTGCGAAGGCCTGGGCCGTTTCGTCCTGCAGCAGGCGGCGCTTGTTATGGCGCGCCTTGTGCCAGGGGTCGGGGAACAGGATCAGAACCCGGTCGACCGAGGCGTTCGGCAGGGCGTCGACCAGGTCGCGCGCGTCGTCGGCATGGATGCGGACGTTCTTCAGTCCGCCCTCTTCGACATGACGCAGGGCCGAGGCCACGCCGTTCAGGAAAGGCTCGCAGCCGATCACCAGCGCGTCCGGCCGTGTCGCCGCCTGGGCGGCCATATGCTCGCCGCCGCCGAAGCCGATCTCCAGCCAGACCTCGGTCGGCTCGGGCATCATCGTCTTGGGGTCCAGCGGCCCGGCCTTGGGATCGGGCACGGCGATCGCGGGCAGCAGGGTCTCCATCAGCGCCGCCTGGCGGGGCTTGATGGGGCGGGCCTTGATGCGGCCGAACGATCGCAGCGGGCGGTCGAGATGCGGGTTTTCGTCCTCGGGACGGTCATCGGCGTTCATGCGTCTGCCGTTAGCCGTCGCCGGCCAAAGCGTCCAGAACTAGCGTCCAGAAGACGAACGCCGAAACCTTTTGACGGTCGCGGCCGAACGCCCTTCTATGCCGATCACAAGCGGCGTCGGGGCTGACGCATCGCGGGAGAGGGATTTCGATGATCGGACATCATCTGCGGGGCGTCAGCCTCGCGGCCATTACATGCGCCGTGCTGGGCCTGTCGGCCTGCGCCACCACTAGCTCGACCCCTGACGATACGGCCGCGAAACCGTCGAAGGAGCAGACCTTGGCCGCCGGCTTGGACCCCGCGACGACGTTGGATCCCTATCCCTCCACCTATCAGCCCCTGCCGCGTGAGAACTTCGCCGTGGTCGGCGCAACCGTCCTGACCGGCACGGATCGCAAGATCGAGAACGGCGTGGTCGTGGTCACTGACGGCAAGATCGGCGCCGTCGGCGACGCCTCGACCCCCGTCCCTTCCGGCTATCGCGTTGTCGAGGCGCGCGGCCGCTATGTCACCCCCGGCGTCATCGACGTGCACAGCCACCTGGGCGTCTATCCGTCTCCCGGCGTCAGCGGCATGAGCGACGGCAACGAGGCGACCAGCCCGAACACCGCCCAGGTCTGGGCCGAACATTCGCTCTGGCCCCAGGACCCCGGTTTCAACACCGCCCGCGCCGGCGGAGTCACCACGCTTCACATCCTGCCCGGCTCGGCCAATCTGTTCGGCGGCCGGGGCGTCACGATCCGCAACGTGCCCTCGATCACCATGCAGGGGCTGAAGTTCCCGGCCGCCCCCTATACGGTCAAGATGGCCTGCGGCGAGAACCCGTCGCGCGTCTATGGCGGCCGCAACCAGAGCCCGGCAACGGGCATGGGTAATATGGCCGGCTATCGCGCCGCCTTCATCGCTGCGCGCGACTACAAGGCCAAATGGGACAAGTGGCGCGAGGACGGCGAAGGCGCCGCCCCGACCCGCAACCTGCAGAACGAAACCCTGATGGGCGTTCTGGACGGTTCGATCCTGATCCAGAACCACTGCTATCGCGCCGACGAGATGGCGCTGATGATGGATATGGCCAAGGAGTTCGGCTACCGCATCACGACCTTCCACCACGCCACCGAAGCCTACAAGCTGGCGCCGCAACTGGCCGCCAGCGGCATTTGCGCGGCCATGTGGACCGGCTGGTGGGGCTTCAAGATGGAGGCCCTGGACGCCATCGAGGAGAACGCCGCCCTGGTGGACGCCCAACAGGGATCGTGCGCCGTCATACACTCCGACGACGCCGAGCTGACCCAACGGTTGAACCAGGAAGCGGCCGCCGCCCTGTCGGCCGGTCGACGCGCCGGGCTGAACATTTCCGAAGAGCACGCCATCGGCTGGATCACCTCCAACGCCGCCAAGGCCATCGGCATCGCCGACCAGACCGGGTCGCTGGAGCCCGGCAAGCGCGCCGACGTGGTGATCTGGAGCGCCGATCCCTTCTCGATCTACGCCCGCGCCGATCAGGTTTTCATCGACGGCGCCCTGACCTTTGATCGCAGCAACCCCGCCTATCAGCCGACCAGCGACTTCGAACTGGGTCAGCCGGGCTATGGCCTGACCGCCGCCAACGTCACGGAAGGAGCCCGCTGATGCGCCTGTCTCACATCCTCGCGGGCGCCGTCGCGGCCCTGTCGCTCGCCGCCCCTGCTCTTGCGCAGGAAACCGTCGCCATCGTCGGCGGGCGCATCCTGACCGGCAACTCTGTCATCGAAAACGGCACGGTGGTGATCCGCGACAACAAGATCGTCTCGGTGGGCTCAGGCGGCGCGCCGTCCGGCGCCCGCGTCATCGACGCAGCGGGCAAGACGGTCGCGCCCGGTTTTGTCGCCGTGGATTCCGGCCTGGCCGGGAACGAGGTCGGCTCGGTCAGCGGCACCAACGAACTGCGCAACAGCGCCAATACCCTCAGCGCCGCCTTCGACATCTCGTACGGTCTGGACCCCTGGTCCTTCACCCTGCCGGTGGCGCGGCTGGGCGGCATCACCCGCGCCATCGTCATGCCCCAGCATCCCGGCTCTTCCGGCGGCCATGTCCATGAGGACGAGACGGCCGGCGCCGGCGACGGCGGCTATCAGACGCCGGGCCTGTTCGCGGGTCAGGCGGCGATCATCAATCTGGGCCAGGGCTCGAACATCCTGGTCAAGCCGCGCGTGGCCATGGTCGCCCCCTTCGGCGAGGCCGGAGCCGGCATCGCCGGAGGCGCGCGCGGCGCGCAGTTCGTCCTGTTCAAGGAGACGCTGTCGGAAGTCCGCCTCTATGCCCGCAACAAGTCGGCCTATGAGCGGGCGGGCCTGCGCGACCTCAGCCTGTCGCGCGCCGATCTCGAGGCTCTGATCCCCGTCGCCAACGGGACGATGCCGCTAATCGTGACCGTCCACCGCGCCTCGGACATTCAGCAGGTGTTACGCTTGGCGCGCGAGGAAGGGATCAAGCTGATCCTGGACGGCGCCGAGGAAGGCTGGCTGGTCGCCGGCGACATCGCCGCAGCCGGCGTGCCGGTGCTGCTGAACCCCATCTCCAACCTGCCCAGCGATTTCGAGATGCGGGCGGCGCGGGCGGAAAACGCAGCGGCTCTGAACGCGGCGGGCGTTGTCATCGCCATCAAGGGCAACGAGGGCTCGACCCACCGCGCCCGCGAGGCCCGCTACAACGCCGGAAACGCTGTCTCGCACGGCCTGCCTTACGAGGCGGCCATAGCGGCTCTGACGGTCAATCCGGCCAAAATCTTCGGCATGGCGGGCCAGTTCGGCCAGATCGCGCCGGGCGCAGCGGGCGACGTAGTGGTCTGGTCCGGCGATCCGCTGGAGCCGCTCAGCCAGCCGTCGGCCGTCTTTGTCAATGGCGTCGAACAGCCCCTGACCAGCCGCCCGCTGATGCTGCGCGACCGCTATCGCCAGCAGACGCCGATGCCGCCGGCCTATCGCAACTAAGGACCGCTTTGGTCTGAAGGCAAAGGGCGGGGCCGCACGGTCCCGCCCTTTTTCATTGGCCGCGTCCGCGCTAGGTCAGGCCCATGCCTACCGTGCTCTACATCGACGCCGACGCCTGCCCCGTGAAGGAAGAGGTGTATCGCGTCGCCCGCCGCTATGGGCTGAAGACCTATGTCGTCTCCAACACCTGGATGCAGGTTCCGCGTGAGCCGCTGATCGAACAGGTGGTGGTGGACGCCGGCCCCGACATCGCCGACGACTGGATCGCAGAGCGGGCGGGCGTGGGCGACGTGGTCATCACCGCCGACATCCCCTTGGCGGACCGCTGTCTGAAGTCGGGCGCCCAGGCGCTGAAGTCGAACGGCCAGCCCTTCACCCCGGACTCCATCGGCTCGGCGCTGGCGGGACGGATGGTGGGCGAGCATCTGCGGTCAATGGGCGTGGCCACATCCGGTCCGCCGCCGTTCTCGGCCGCCGACCGTTCGCGTTTCTTGCAAGCGCTGGACCAGGCCGTGGTCAAGGCGCGCAAGGCGGCGACATGACCACCGTCATCCCCGAGGACGAGCTCGAGTTTCACTTCTACCGCGCGGGCGGTCCGGGCGGGCAGAACGTCAACAAGGTCTCGACCGCCGTCCAGATGCGGTTCGATGTGAAGAACTCGCCGTCGCTGACCGATCCGGTCAAGGCGCGGTTGATGAAGCTGGCTGGCAGCCGGCTGACGCTGGAAGGCGTGATCCTGATCACCGCCGTGCGTCACCGCACCCAGGAGCGCAATCGCGCCGACGCCATCGAACGGCTTCAGGCCATGGTCGACGAGGCCTCGATCCGCCCTGTCTATCGCGTGCCGACCCGCCCGACCAAGGCGTCGAAGGAACGACGGCTCAAGGCCAAGACGACCCGCGCCTCGATCAAGTCGGGCCGCGGCAAGCCTTCGCTGGACTGACGGTCAGCTCTCGGCCGGGCGGAACAGCAGGGCGGCGATCTTGTCCTCGGCGTCGAAGCCGATCAGCCATTCGGTGACTTGATTGTCGAAGGTGACCTTGAACATCTGGGCCTCGCCTTCCTGCTTGACGTATTCGACCGTCTTGACGGCGCCGAAGCCCTTGATCAGCGGGACCACCTGCGCCTCCTGCTGACGGATCTGGGTTCCGAGGCCGGTCGTGAAATCCGAATAGTCGAAGCCGGTCCCCTGGGCGCTGGCGATGACGGCGCGCAGCGCCTCCTCCGAACGGGCAATGTCGGGAGCCTGAGCGGCGGACGCCGTCGCGGACGCCGTTGCTGGCGCAGCGGCGGGACGGGCTTGAGGCGCTGCGGCTCGAGCTGGGCGGTCGAAGCCGTTCGGCACGGCGCCGGCGGCGGCCTGAGCCAAGGCGGGCACGGGCGCCAGCAAGACGGCGGCTGCGATAGCGGTCTTCATCAAGGTCGGCTTCATAGCGAAAGCTCCGGTCAAGTCAGATAGGGCCAGAGCGAAAGGCCCAGGGCCGCCAAAGCCGCGATGACCGCGACCGTGACTGAAGCCGTCACCCAAGCCGGAGTTCCCGACTTTTCGATGACCACCGCCGCCGGGCGCGGCAGCTCCTGAACCAGGCGCGAGATGGCGCGCGCGGCGGCGATCATTTCGTTGATCGCATCACGCGCTTGGGCCTGCGGTCCCAGCTCGCGGCGGATCCAGCGTTCGACCACCGGCTGGGCGGCCTTCCACAGATCGTGATCGGGTTGCAGCCGCCGCGCCACGCCCTCGACCGAGACCATGGTCTTTTGCAGCAGGATCAATTCGGGCCGCAGCCGCATGTCGAACAGGGCGGTGATCTCGAACAACTGGCCCAACAGCCGGCCCATCGACACCTGGCTGGCGGCGCGGCCGATCACCGGCTCGCCGACCGCGCGCAGCGCCTGGGCGAAGGTTTCGACCGAGTGGTGCGGCGGGACGTAGCCGGCCTCGAAATGCACGCGCGAAATCCGGTCGTAGTCGCGGCTGATGAAGCCCCACAAAATCTCGGCCAGATAGCGCCGCTCCGCCGGTCCCAATCGCCCGACAATGCCGAAGTCGATCGCCGTCAGATGGGCTGGCGCGCTGGCGAACAGATTGCCCTCATGCAGGTCGGCGTGGAACACCCCGTGGTCCAAAGCCTGGACCAGAAAGGCGCGCACGACATTGTCGGCCAACTGATCCTTGTCCAGTCCGGGCAGGTCCAGCAGCGCCGGATCCGTCATGGGCACGCCTTGCGCCCACTCCAACGTCAGCACGCGCTTGCCCACCCCGTCCCAGATCACGGCCGGCGCGGTCATATATCCGTCCTTGGCCAACACCTCGGCCATCTCGCTGGCGGCGGCGGCCTCCAGCCGCATGTCCAACTCCAGATCCAGCGAGTTGGCGATGGTTTCGACAAAGGCGGACGGCTCCAGACGCCGCGCCATCGGCACAAGCCGCCAGACCAGCCGGGCGGCCAGACGCATCGAATCCAGGCCATTGGCGACCCGCCGCTCGACCCCCGGCCGCAGCACCTTGACCGCGACGGCCCGCCCATCGGCCAGGGTCGCGCGGTGCGCCTGGGCCAGGGAGGCGGCGGCGACCGGCGGGCTGAGGTCGATGAACAGGCTTTGGGCCGGACGACCCAGCGATTTCTCGATCTCGCGACGCGCCTCTTCCAGAGAGAACGGCGGCAGGGCGTCCTTCAACCGGCCAAGATCGCGCGCGAATTCCAGCCCGAAGATATCGGCGCGCGTCGCCAGGACCTGACCCAGCTTGATCGCCACGGGGCCCAGATGCTCGAACGCCTTGCCCAGCCTCTGGCCCGGCCGCCCCTGACGCCCGGCCCGACCTGAGAACAGTTGCACGAACCGGGCGAACGGCCGCGTCCAGGCCGGCAGCAGATGGGTCACCTCGCGCGGGATCAGGGCGTCATGACGCGCCAGGACCCACAGCCAGCCCAGCAGGCGCAGGAAGGACGCAACCGGGTTCTGGACCGCGACCGTCGCGGGCGGCGGCGGGGCCGTGCGATAGATCCGGCTGGTCAGATCGCCCACCCGTGATGGATGGCGGCGATCCCGCCCGACAGATTGGTGACGGACACGCGGCGGAAGCCGGCGTCCTCGATCATGCCCTTGAACGTATTCTGATCGGGGAACCGACGGATGCTCTCGACCAGATACTGATAGCTGTCGCGATCCTTGGCGACCCAGCCGCCGATGCGCGGAATGGCGTGGAAGGACCAGGCGTCATAGACCTTGCGGATCGGCGTGGTGGTGGGGCGCGAGAACTCCAGGCACAGGAACCGACCGCCCGGCTTCAGCACCCGGCGCGCCTCGGCCAAGGCCTTGTCGATATGGGCCACGTTGCGGATGCCAAAACTGATCGAATAGGCGTCGACCGAGGCGTCCGGCAGCGGCAGGTTCATGGCGTCGCCGACGCTCCACTGCATCTCCGGTTCGCCGCCCTTGTGGACGCCGGCCAGGATCATCTCGGCGTTGTAGTCCAGCACGATGACATTAGCGTCCTCGCCTCCGCGCCGCTCCTGGGCTGCGCGCGCCATCGCGGAATAGCGACGCGCCATGTCGCCGGTGCCGCCCGCGACGTCCAGAATGGTTTCGCCCGGACGCGGATTCAGCTTGGTGGCGGCGATGTCCTTCCAGATGCGGTGGACGCCGACGCTCATCAGGTCGTTCATCACATCGTAGTTGGAGGCGACGGAATCGAAGACCCCGCGCACCATCTTCACCTTCTCGCGCGCATCCACGTCGCGAAAGCCGAAGGAAGAACGATCGCCCGACGAATGCGGGCCGTGGGAGGAGGCGTCGGTCATAGTCGTCGTCTAGCGCGTCGCAGCGCCCCCGTCATCCGATGAGACACCCGATCAGGCCGCTTCGGGCTGCGGCAGTTTCAAATCCTTCATCACGTCGCGCATCAGGCCGTAACAGCCGCACGACGCCGCCTCCAGGCCGTCGCGATCCAGGACCCTGACCCAGCCGCGTCCCCGTTGGATCAGCGACTTGCGCTCCAGCACCGTGCCGACCTCCGACACTGTGGCGCGACGCACGCCCAGCATGCCGGCGATATCGGCCTGCGTCAGATCGATCCGGTCGTCCTCGGCCCGGTCGTGAAGCATCAGCAGCCAGCGGGCCAACCGTTCGTCCAGCCGATGCTGGGCGTTGCAAGCGGCTGCCTGCTGCACCTGCGCCATCAAGCCTTCGGTGAAGCGCGACAGGGCCGAGCGCAGCGTCTCGCTGTCTTCCAGCGCCTCGCCGAACACCTCGGCCGAGCAATGGGCCGCGATCCCGTCGCGTTGGGAAATGGCCCGACTGGCGGCGCGGGCGTTGAACGGTCCGCAGGTCACGCCGATCAGGCCTTCGCGCCCTATGGCGGCCGTCTCCACCATCTTGTCATCCGGCAGGATGGTCATCAGCGACACCACGCCCTTGATCGGAAACCACACCTGATCGACCGCCTCGCCGGCGTCATAGAGCATCTGGCCGCGTGTGATCTCGCGCTCTTTCAAATGCGGTTCGATCCGCTTGCGGTCGGCCGCATCCAGGGCGGCGATCCAGAGATTTTCCATCCTAACCCCGCTGGCGACCGATGACGCCGAAGAGCGACGATCGCTGCTCGCTCAATGCACAAGCTTGACCATGGGTTCCCTGGACGGATCCGCGCGGCTTCGCCGCTTGCCGCCATCCATCAGGCGCCCTACGCAAAATGGAAAAAGAGGAAACGCGATGACCGACACACGGCTTGACGTAGCGGAAACGCTGAAGGATTTGCCCGCCTGGCGCGCGCATGACGGCGATCGCCCGGCCATCACGCGGACGCTGACGTTCGCGGATTTCAACGCCGCCTTCGGCTTCATGACCCGCGTCGCCCTGATGGCCGACAAGATGGACCACCATCCCGAATGGTCGAATGTCTACGACCGGGTCGAGATCCTGCTCACCACCCACGACGCCGATGGCGTGACGGACAAGGACGTGACCCTGGCCCGCTTCATTGACGACGCCGCCGCCGGCATGGGGGTGAAGTCGTGAGCGGCTCCGCGCGTTCCGGCCGCGTCGCCGGCAAGACGGCCCTGATCACCGGCGCGGCCGGCGGCCTGGGCGAAGCCATGGCCTTCATGCTGGCCCGCGAAGGCGCCCGCGTCGCCGTCACCGACATCGACGCCGCACGCGCTCAAGCCCTGGCGAGCCGGATCAATGCGGAAATTCCGGACGCCGCCTTCGCCTATGCCCACGACGTGGCCAGCGAGGCCGAATGGAAAGGCGTGATCGCCGCCGCCGTCGCCGATCTCGGCGGCCTGTCGGTGCTGGTCAACAACGCCGGCGTCGGCGGCCCCCTGGCCTTCGTCGAACAGGACACGGTCGAGAACTGGCAGCGTCAGTACGAGATCAATTTGCGCTCCATCATGCTGGGGGCCAAACACGCCATGCCGCATCTGCGCGCCTCGGCTCCGGCCTCGATCATCAACATCTCCTCGATTGCAGGGCTCGCGGCCGCCCCCGGCATGGGCGCCTATAACGCCACCAAGGCGGCGGTCTGGATGTACACCAAGACCCTGGCGCTTGAGGCCGCCAAGGCCGAATGGAACGTACGCTGCAACTCGGTCCATCCCGTCTTCATCAAGACGCCGATCCTGGATCCCTTCATCGCCATGGCCGGCGGGGACGAGGACAAGGCGCACGAGCGCCTCTCGCGTGGCATTCCCTTGAAGCGGATCGGCGAACCGGACGACGTCGCCTACTGCGTTCTCTATCTGGCGTCCGACGAATCCAAGTTCGTCACGGGGTCCGAGTTCAAGATCGACGGCGGCATGACGGCGCAGTAGGGCGCGAGCGCGCTACTGCATTCTTTTTGGGCCTATCGCGCATCGCGCTGCTTGAGGCCGGCGGCCTTCCTTGTCGGTGATTGGTGGCGGCCATCCGGTCGTCATCCGCGCATTCGGGATTGAGGCCGCTTGCGCCATGCTGTAAGCGGCCTGTTCCGGCGTCGCGCCGGCCGACGCACCCGTAGCTCAGCTGGATAGAGTGCTGCCCTCCGAAGGCAGAGGTCACAGGTTCGAATCCTGTCGGGTGCGCCATTTTCCCCTTCAAGATAGTCCACGACTCGTCTCCGGCCGGCGGCGCCCCTGGAGACACGCCCGACACAAAATCGTCGTCGGGTTCTTGATTGCGCAAAGCCTATGTGACGTTATCTCGTAACAAGTCACTTCCTCCCCAGGCTGAGAGTTTTTTCATGCGTCCCTCAAGCGTCTCGCGATCCCTGCTCATGGCGGCCGCAGGCTCCACGATTCTGGCAGGCGCCGCCGCCGCGCAGTCCGCTCCGCAAGCCCCGGCGGAGTTGGGCGATATTATCGTCACGGGCGCGCCCTATGGCATCAGCCAGCGGGCCTCGGTAATCGCGACGGACGTCGTGGACGAACAGACCCTGGCCACGGCGCCGGCGGCCTCGCTCGGCGACATGCTGAGCGGGCG
>NZ_DAMBJX010000029.1:0-40469 GCF_032067225.1 Brevundimonas vesicularis
CGCGTCAGGCGTCCCGGCGTGACCAGCCGAGCTTGCCGAGAGGTTCCATCGGGCGGAAGTCGGCCTTGTAATCCATCCTGGCCGAGCCCTGGACCCAATAGCCGAGATAGACGAACGGCAGGCCGACGATGGCGGCCTGGCGCACATGATCCAGGATGGCGAACCGGCCCAGGCTGCGCCGCTCCATCGTCGGATCATAGAAGCTGTAGACCATCGACAGGCCGTCTTTCAGCAGGTCCGTCAGCGTTACGGCGACCAGATCGCCCGGTCCGCCGTCTGTAGAGGGCAGGCGGTATTCGATCAGATGGGTGCGCACGGCCGTATCCTCGACCATGGCGACGTAATCCAGCCAGCCCATGTCGCTCATGCCGCCGGTTGGATGGCGCGTGGTCAGGTAGCGGCGCAGAAGCTGGAACTGCTCGGTCGTCGCCTCCGCTTCGACCAGGTCGCGCGACAGGTCGGCGTTGCGGGCCAGAACCTTGCGCTGCGAACGGGTGAAGGCGAACTCCGGCACCGGCAGCCGCACCGAAACGCAGGCGTCGCACGCCTCACAGGCCGGGCGATAGGCGATGTTCTGGCTGCGGCGAAAACCCGCCAACGTCAGTTCGTCGTTGACGTGCGCGCCGTCCGAGAAGGGCAGGTTGGCGAAAACCTTCCGCTCCGTCTTGCCCGGCAGGTAGGGGCAGGGCGCGACCGAGGTCATGAAGAAGCGCAGTTGTCGGGTCGGTACGTGCTGGGTCACGGCCTCAGGTCCGCATCCGATCTTGCCAATATTGCGACGACACAACGCTCATCGCGCGATTTGGCGTCATCCGTGCTCCGGCTGCAAGCCTGTTCGCGTTGCAGCCGAGCCGCGTCACAGCGAGGTGTCCGACGGCAGGACCGGCGCCTCGCGCAACAGGACGATGGCGATGCGGCGGTTGCCGGCCAGGGTCGGATCGTCCGGATAGAGCGGGTCGGACCCCGCCTTGCCCGCTACAGAATAGACCCGGTCGGGATCGACGCCCGAACCTTGCAGCACCAGACGCGAGCCGTTGGCGCGCTCGGACGACAGGGTCCAGTCCGCAGGGGCGCTGGCGCGGCTTGAGCCGGGCGCCGCGCTGGTGTGTCCGGTGATGGAGATGCGGTTCGGCAACTGGTTGATCACCTTGGCCACGGCGCGCAGCAGCACCTGGGCGCGGGCATTCGGGCGCGCAGAGTTGTTGTCGAACATCGACCGGCCCTCCTGATCGACCAGCTGGATGCGCAGCCCCTCGGGGGTCTGGTCCACGATCAGCTGTTTCGACAGTTCGGCCAGTTCCGGCATCGACTGCATGGCCTGACGCAGCGATTCCGCGGCGCTGGCGAACTCGGCGGCCTCGCGCTTCTGGACTTCGGCCTGGAGAGCCGAGTCGCTGGCGGACGACAGGCTGGAGCCTGTCTGATCGGTCGCGGGCGCCTCGGGCGCCAGTTCTTCCAGAACCGACTGCGAGCCGGCGCTCTTGACGCCATCGTCGCCCAGCGATGTGCCGCCCAGAATGCCACCGGAGCCCGAGGTCGTCTCGGACACGCTGGCGGGGGCGAAATACTCGGCGATGCCGCGCTTCTGCTCGGGGTCGGTGGTGTTGATCAGCCACATCAGCAGGAAGAAGGCCATCATGGCGGTCACGAAGTCCGCATAGGCCACCTTCCACGCACCGCCGTGGTGGCCTCCGCCGGAGACCTTCTTGACCTTCTTGATGAGGATCGGACGATCGCTCACGGACATGGACGCGCACCCCGACGAATGGTGTCCCATTGTGGGCTGGCCAAGGTTAACCGGGCGTTGACCTTGAACCCCGGCGCGGCGGGGCTTAGTCCGACGGCAGGATCAAGGAGCCTGTCATGAAGATCGCATTCGCCGGCCTGGGCGTCATGGGCGCCCCGATGGCCCGTCATCTGATCGAGGCGGGCCACGACGTGACCGGCTTCAATCGTACTGCGTCAAAGGCCGAGGCCTGGGCAGCGGCGACGGGCGGCAAGGCGGCGGCGACGGTGGCTGAGGCGGCGCGGGGCGTTGACCTGTTCATCCTGTGCGTCGGCAATGACGAGGACGTGCGCGCCGTCTTGACCGAGGCCTTGCCGCATCTGTCGAAGGCCGCCGTGATCGTCGATCACACCACGACCTCGGCCAAGGTGGCGCGCGAAATGGCCGAACTGGCGAGTGGGCAGGGGCGGTCGTTCATCGACGCGCCGGTGTCGGGCGGTCAGGCGGGCGCCGAGAACGGACAGCTCAGCGTCATGGCCGGCGGGGATGTCGCCGCCCTGGCGACGGTCGAGCCCGTGTTGAAGGCCTATTCCAAGGCCATCAAACATATGGGACCGGCCGGGTCAGGCCAGCTGACCAAGATGGTCAACCAGATCGCGATCGCCGGCGTCGTCCAAGGCTTGGCCGAGGCGGTCCACTTCGCCCAAGTCGCGGGACTGGACACCGACGCCGCCTATGAGGCCGTGTCCAAGGGCGCCGCGCAAAGCTGGCAGATGGACAATCGCTGGAGGACGGCGGCCAAGGGCGAGTTCGACTTCGGCTTCGCCGTGGACTGGATGCGCAAGGACTTGGGTCTGGTGCTGGACGAGGCGCGCACGAACGGCGCGCGCCTGTCTCTGACGGCCCTGGTCGATCAGTTCTATGCCGAGGTTCAGGCCATGGGCGGAAACCGCTGGGACACGTCCAGCCTCGCGGCGCGACTCCAACCCCGCGACTGAGGCCTAAAGCCGGCGGTGCATGATGTGCAGGCCGACCGGGCCGTGCGTCGGGTGATCGAACGCCTCGGGAACCGTGCCGACGATTTCGAAGCCTAGCTTCTTCCAAAGGGCGACGGCCACGGTATTGGTTTCGACCACGGCGTTGAACTGCATGGACCGGAAGCCCGCATCCCGCGCGAAGACAAGTGCGGCTTCGCCCAAACTGCGGGCCACGCCGCGCCCGCGCACTTCGGGCGCCACCATGAAGCTGCCGTTGGCGACGTGGGCGCCGTTTCCCTGCTGGTTCGGAATGATCTTGGCGGCGCCCAGCACCTGGCCGTTCTCGACCGCAACCAAGGTTCCGCCGGGCGCCGGCAGGGTCCACATGGCGCGCGCCTGCGCCTCGGTCATGTCCAGCGGATAGGTATAGGTCTCGCCCGCGCGGGTGACGGTCTCGATGATCGGCCACAGGCCCGGCCAGTCGGCCTCCGTGATCGGCCGGATCTTCACGCCGATCAGCCCAGCAGCCGTGCGGCCTGTGGTGCGAAATAGGTCAGCACGCCCGCGCAACCCGCGCGTTTGAACCCATGCAGGGTCTCCAGGATCGCACGGTCCTGATCCAGCCAGCCATTGGCGATGGAGGCCTGCATCATCGAATATTCGCCCGATACCTGATAGGCGAAGGTCGGCACGCGGAAGGTCTCGGACACGCGGCGAACGATATCCAGATACGGCATGCCCGGCTTGACCATCACCGCATCGGCGCCCTCCGACAGGTCCATCGCCACCTCCTTCAGCGCCTCGTCGGAGTTGGCGTAATCCATCTGATAGGTCTTCTTGTCGCCCTTCAGCATCGCAGAGGAGCCCACGGCGTCGCGATAGGGACCATAGAAGGCCGAGGCGAACTTGGCGGCGTAGGACAGGATCAGCGTATCCTGAAACCCGTTGGCCTCCAGCGCCTCTCGCACCGCCTGGATGCGGCCATCCATCATGTCCGACGGGGCCACGACATCGGCGCCGGCATGGGCGTGGATGAAGGCCTGTTCGGCCAGACGGTCCAGCGAGGCGTCGTTGGCGATCCGGTCGCCCTCCATCACCCCGTCGTGGCCATGGTCGGTATAGCAATCCAGAGCGACGTCGGTCATGACGCCGATCTCGGGCGCGGCGTCCCTGATCGCCTTGATGCAGTCGGGGATCAGGCCGTCGGGGTCGGTCGCGCCGGTGCCGACCGCATCCTTGATTGCGCCATCGACATTGGGGAACAGGGCCACCATCGGAATGCCGAGGTCGCGCGCCTCGACCGCCGCTGCCGCCGCTGCCTTGGGGGAAAGCCGAAACACGCCGGGCATGGAGGCGACCGGGACGCGATCCTCGGTCCCGTCATGGACGATCAACGGCCAGATCAGATCGGCCGGCGTCAGGGTCGTTTCCGCCACCAGCCTGCGCACCCACGGGCTGGACCGCAGGCGGCGCGGACGGGCGAGCGGGAAGGGGGCGGGCTGATAGGGAAGCATGGCGAGACCTTGGAAAATCCAGCGTCGGACTAGCGCCGCAACGACCGGTGCGCAAATCGCGTGATGCGTCGGATCGTTTCGTGCGTGATGACGGCTTGCGCGGATCGGCGAAATGCGAGCCTATCGCGACAAATCGATGGAGACGGCGATGATCGGGAAATTGGCGGCGGGTGCAACGGCACTGGTTCTGGCGGCAGGTCTGTCCGGCTGCATCATCATCGACTCGGATGGCGGCGAGCGGACCGTCGTCAGCCCGGCGGCCGACGCGCAGCCGGCGGGCTATTCCAGTCTCTATGCCGATGCGGTCGCCGATCCCAAGCGTCCGGCCGAAGAGGTCGCGCGCGATCCGCTGCGTCACCCGGCCGAAATTCTCGCCTTTGCTCAACTCGAGCCGGGCGACAAGGTCGCCGACATTCGCCCAGGCGCCGGCTATTTCACGCGCCTGTTCTCCGACGTGGTCGGCCCGACCGGTCGGGTCTACGCCTTCGTGCCTGAGCGGACGATGGCGCGCGAGAACGCCGGAACCGATGTGCTTGTCGCGGCCTATTCGAACGTGACGCGCGTCAACGGCCTGCTGGACTCCATGACCTTCGCCGAGCCGCTGGACATGATCTTCATGAGCCAGGAATACCACGACTTCCACATCCCCGGCTTCAACACCGACGTGGCCAGGATGAACGCGGCGGTGTTCGCGGCGCTGAAGCCCGGCGGCCGCTACATCCTGATCGACCATGAAGCCGCGCCCGGCACTGGCATCTCGGCGGTTCAGACCCTGCACCGTATCGAAGGCGACTATCTGAAGCGCGAGGTCGAGGCGGCGGGCTTCGTCTTCGAGGGCGCGAGCCAGGCCGTCGCCAATCCCGCAGACGACCACAGCCTGAACGTCTTCGACGAGAAGATCCGCGGCAAGACGGACCAGTTCGTCTATCGCTTCCGAAAGCCGGGCTGAGCGATGTCGATACTGAGAACCGTTATCAATTAAGGGTTTGGGGCGTTTTGTCCATGCGGCGGACATGGACAAGCCCGCTTCGGGAGAGCAAACAACGCAAAGACATCGCCATAAGCGAAAGAACGCGTAGTTTGTTCGACTATAAGGCCGCCTTTAATAGCTCGGTGGAGCAGGTTCGCAGCGAAGGACGCTATCGCGTCTTCGCCGATCTGAAGCGCGTGCGCGGTCAGTTTCCGCAGGCTGTGCGTCGCCGCGAGGATGGCTCCGAACAGGACGTCGTCATCTGGTGCTCCAACGACTATCTCGGCATGGGCCAGCACCCCGTCGTGCTGGACGCCATGCATAGTGAGATCGATGCGGTAGGCGCCGGCGCGGGCGGCACGCGCAACATCTCCGGGACGACCCGCTCCGCCGTCGATCTCGAAGCCGAGCTGGCTCACTGGCACCAGAAGGAAGCGGCCCTGCTGTTCACCTCGGGCTATGTCGGCAACGAGGCGACGCTGTCGACCCTGCAGAAGATCCTGCCGGGCCTGATCACCTTCTCCGATTCGCTGAACCATGCCTCGATGATCGCCGGGATCCGCCACGGCGGCGGCGAGCGTCACGTCTTCATGCACAACGATCTGGCGCATCTGGAGGCCCTGCTGGCGGCGGCGCCGGCCGATGCGCCCAAGCTGATCGCGTTCGAGAGCGTCTATTCGATGGACGGCGACATCGCCGATCTGGCCGGCACTATTGCGCTCGCCAAGAAATACGGCGCCCTGACCTATCTGGACGAGGTCCATGCAGTTGGCCTGTATGGCGAAACCGGCGCGGGCGTCGCCGAGCGCGACGGCGTGCTGGACCAGATCGACATCATCGAATGCACCTTGGGCAAGGCGATCGGCGTGATGGGCGGCTATATCGCCGCCGACGCCATGATCATCGATGCGGTGCGCAGCTGGGCCTCGGGCTTCATCTTCACCACTTCGCTGCCGCCGGCCCTGACCGCCGGCGCCTTGGCTTCCGTTCGTCACCTGAAGGCTCACCCCGAACTGCGCGTCCAGCATCAAGAGCGCGCCGCGACGCTCAAGGCCCGCTTCGCCGCGGCCGGCATCCCCGTGATGGAAAGCGAGAGCCATATCGTGCCGGTGCACGTCGGTGATCCGGTCCACTGCAAGATGATCTCGGACATGCTGCTGGACGAGTACGGCGTCTATGTTCAGCCGATCAACTATCCGACCGTGCCCAAGGGGACTGAGCGCCTGCGCTTTACGCCGTCGCCGAACCACACCGACGCCATGATGGATCATCTGGTCCAGGCGATGGATAAGCTATTCGCCCACTGCAACGTGGCGCGCCGACCCGTCGCCGCATGACGACGGGCGACGACCTCGGAGAGGTCATCGTCGAATTCACCCGCAACGGCCCCTACCTCAAATGCTCGGCCATCCACGTTGCGACGGGCCGGGAGGTCAGCGCCATGGGGCCGGTCAATGAACCCAAGTCCGTCGAACGGGTCGCGATCGCCAAGCTTAGGCGGGCTCTGGGTAAAGGCTGACCACAAGATGTTGTGGTCGCGCGCGGCTGGGGATAGATAGGCCACCTTCTGATTTCCGGGGATTCCAGCGTGACGGCCTTCACCCACGACGCCTATTTCACCAAGACGCTCGCTGACGCCGACCCGGATGTCTTCAAGGGCATTCAGGGCGAGCTGGGCCGTCAGCGCGAACAGATCGAGTTGATCGCTTCCGAGAATATCGTCTCCCAGGCGGTTCTGGATGCGCAGGGTTCGGTCCTGACCAACAAATACGCCGAAGGCTATCCCGGTCGTCGCTATTACGGCGGCTGCGAGTTCGTCGATGTGACCGAGGATCTGGCGCGCGAGCGGGCCAAGCAACTGTTCGGCGCGGCCTTCGCCAACGTCCAGCCGCACTCGGGCGCCCAGGCCAACCAGGCGGTCTTCTTCACCCTGCTGCAGCCCGGCGACACCTTCCTGGGCATGGACCTGGCCTGCGGCGGACACCTGACGCACGGTTCGCCGGCGAACCAGTCGGGCAAGTGGTTCCGCCCCGTGACCTACAAGGTGCGCGAAGATACCCATCTGATCGACTACGACCACGTCGCCGAAATGGCTGAGCGTGAGAAGCCCAAGCTGATCCTGGCGGGCGCCTCGGCCTACAGCCGCCACATCGACTTCAAGCGCTTCCGCGAGATCGCCGACAGCGTCGGCGCCTATCTGATGGTGGACATGGCCCACTACGCGGGCCTGATCGCCGGCGGCGCCTATCCGGATCCGATCCCGCACGCCCACGTCGTCACCACGACCACGCACAAGACCCTGCGCGGCCCGCGCGGAGGCATGATCCTGTCCAACGACGTTGATCTGGGCAAGAAGATCAACTCCGCCGTCTTCCCCGGCCTGCAAGGCGGCCCGCTGGAACACGTCATCGCGGCCAAGGCCGTGGCCTTCGGCGAGGCGCTGAAGCCCGAGTTCAAGGGCTATGCCCAACAGGTCGTCAAGAACGCCCAGGCCCTGTCCGGCGTCCTGATCGAGCGCGGCCTGGCCATCGTCTCGGGCGGCACCGACAGCCACCTGGCGCTGGTCGACCTGCGGCCCAAGGGCGTGACCGGCAAGGCGACCGAGCATGAGCTCGAAAAGGCGCTGATGACCTGCAACAAGAACGGCGTGCCGTTCGACACCGCTCCGTTCACCGTCACCTCGGGCGTCCGCCTGGGCACCCCGGCCGGCACCACGCGCGGCTTCGGCGAGGAAGAGTTCAAGCAGATCGGTCACTGGATCGCCGACGTCGTCTCGTCGATGAACGGCGGCGACGAAGCCGATCCGGCCGTGGTCGCGGGCGTCGCGGCCCAGGTGCGAGAGTTGACGCACCGCTTCCCCATCTACGGATAACCGGCTGATGAAGTGCCCCTTTTGCGGTCATCAGGACACTCAGGTAAAAGACAGCCGGCCGTCGGACGACGGATCGGCCATTCGACGCCGCCGGTCCTGCCCGAACTGCAACGGGCGCTTCACGACGTTCGAGCGCGTGCAACTGCGTGAACTGGTTATCCTGAAGCGCAACGGGCGGCGCACGCCCTTCGATCGCGACAAGCTGGAACGCTCGCTGGGCGTGGCCCTGCGCAAACGCCCGGTCCAGGCCGATCAGGTCGAGCAGATGGTCAACAGGATCGTCCGCCAGCTGGAAAGCCTGGGCGAGACCGAAATCCCGTCCAGCACGGTCGGCGACTTCATCATGAAGGCGCTGAAGGGCGTGGATGAGGTGGCCTATGTCCGCTACGCCTCGGTCTACAAGGATTTCCGCCACACCGGCGACTTCGCCAAATTCCTCGGCGACGAAGGGTTCGACGAACCGTCCGGCAAGGCCTGATGCAGGTCACGCTGAAACTGGCGACCTCCCTGGACGGGCGGATCGCCACGGCTTCGGGCGAGAGCCAGTGGATCACCGGCGAAGCGGCGCGGCTTGAAGGTCACCGCCTGCGCGCCGCCCACGACGCCATCCTGGTCGGTGTCGAGACGGTTCTGCATGACGATCCCGAACTGACCGCCCGCCTGCCGGGACGCAGCGTGGACCAGCCCTTGCGCGTCGTGCTGGACAGCCGGCTGCGCACGCCGCAGGCGGCGAAGGTCGCGGGCGAAAACACCCTGATCCTGACCGCTATGGAGCCGCGCAGCATCGGCGCCGCCAAGGTGGTGCAGGTCGCCGCCGAAAACGGTCGTCCGACCATCCCCGCCGTGCTGAAAGCCTTGGCAGCCGCCGGCGCAACCTCGCTGCTGATCGAAGGCGGCGGTCAGGTCGCGGCGTCTTTTCTGCGCGCAAACGCCGTCGATGCGCTGGAGTGGTTTCGCGCCCCGCTCCTGCTGGGCGGGGAGGGGCGGCCCTGCATCGCAGCCCTGGCTCTTGCAAAGCTGGCTGACGCCCCCAAGTTCCGTCGCCTGGGCGTCGAGCCTGTCGGGGACGATCTGTGGGAACGCTACGCCCGTCTCTGACGCCGTCCAATTAGATGATTAGACGATTAGACGAATTAGACGGTATTTTTCTCCCAAGGGGTCCAGAGTCCAAATGTTCACCGGCATCGTCACCGACATCGGCCGCGTCCGCGAGGTTCGCGAGACCGATCGCGACCGCCGTTACGAGATCGAGACCGCCTGGAACACCGACGGCATCGACCTGGGCGCCTCCATCAGCCATGCGGGCTGCTGCCTGACGGTGACCGAAAAAGGCGCCGATTGGTTCGCCGTCGAGGTGTCGAACGAGACCCTGTCCAAGACCACCCTGGGCGCCTGGAAGACCGGCGACGGCGTCAATCTGGAGCGGGCCGCCAAGCTGGGCGACGAGATGGGCGGCCATGTCGTGTCCGGCCACGTCGACGGTCTTGGCCGGGTGATTTCGATCACGCCCGAAGGCGGATCGCACCGGATCGAGGTCGAGGCCCCCGCGCCTCTGCATCGCTATATCGCCGCCAAGGGGTCGATCACGGTGGATGGCGTGTCTCTGACCGTAAACGCCGTCGAGGGTCAGGTCTTCTCGCTGAACATCATCCCGCACACCTGGGACGTAACGACCCTGGGCCGCTTGAAAGCGGGCGATCCGGTCAATCTGGAGATCGACATGCTGGCGCGATATCTCGTGCGGTGGCAGGAGACCGCGTGATGCAAGCCCAGGCCGCCAACATGAACGACAGCCCCATCAGTCCGATTGAGGACATCCTTGAGGACGCCCGCAACGGCCGTCCCTACATCCTGGTGGACGCCGAGGACCGCGAGAACGAGGGGGACATCATCATCCCCGCCCAGTTCGCAACGCCGGACCAGATCAACTTCATGATCCGCCAGGCGCGCGGCCTGGTGTGCCTGGCCCTGACGGCCGAGCGCGCACAGCAACTGCGTCTGCCGCCCATGGCTGCCGACAATCGCGAGAGCATGAAGACCGCCTTCACCGTCTCTATCGAGGCCAAGGACGGCGTGACGACCGGCATCTCGGCCGCCGACCGCTCGCGCACCATTCATGTGGCGACCGATGCGTCCAAGGGCATGGACGACATCGTCTCGCCGGGACACATCTTTCCGCTGGTCGCGCGCGATGGCGGCGTGCTGGTCCGCGCCGGCCACACCGAGGCGGCGGTGGACATCAGCCGCATGGCCGGCCTGACGCCCGCCGGTGTGATCTGCGAGATCATCAAGGACGACGGCGAGATGGCGCGGATGCCCGATCTGGTCGCCTTCGCCCAGCTGCATGGGCTGAAGATCGGCACCATCGCCGACCTGATCGCCTATCGTCGCCGCACCGAACGCTTCGTCGAACGGATCATGGATACGCCGTTCGAGAGCGTTCACGGCGGACCGTTCCGCCTGATGCTGTACAAGAACACCATCGAGGGCGCCGAGCATGTGGCCTTGGTCAAGGGGCGCATCGATCCGGCCAAGCCGACCCTGGTGCGGATGCACCAGGTGGACTTCGCCTGCGACCTCTTGGGACATGTCGAGGCGCGCCAGGACTATGTGCCCAGCGCCCTGAAACAGATCACTGAGCATGACGGCCCCGGCGTTGTCGTCTTCCTGCGCGACCCGTCGCTGAACTCGCTGGCCGAACGGCTGGCGGGCGCGGATAAGCCGGCGGCGATGGATCGCTCGCTGCGCGCCTATGGCGTGGGGGCCCAGATCCTGCTGGACCTGGGTGTCAGGGATATGATCGTGATGAGTTCGACGCGACCCGAACCGACGGCGCTGGAAGGCTATGGCCTTCGCATCGTCGGCTGGCGCGACATGGATGGAGAAACCAAGGCGTGACCGAAGCCCCCCGTATTCTGATCGTCGAGGCGCGCTTCTACGACGACCTGGCCGACGCCCTGCTGGAAGGGGCCAAGGAGACGCTGAAGGCGCGCGGCGCCGACTTCGACGTCATCACCGTGCCCGGCGCGCTTGAGGTGCCGCCGGCCATCGCCTTGGCCGAGGAGGCTGGCCGCTTCCCGACCGCCCCCCGCTATGATGGCTATGTGGCGCTGGGGACGGTCATCCGTGGTGAGACCTACCATTTCGAAATCGTCTCCGATCAGTCGGCGGCCGGCATCATGGCTCTCGGCGTCAAGGGCGTCATCATCGGCAACGGCATCCTGACGACCGAAGACGAAGACCAGGCCTGGTATCGGGCCCGTCTTTCGGAAGGGGATAAGGGCGGCGGGGCGGCCAAGGCGTGCCTGGACCTCATTGCATTGAAGAAGCGGTTGCGTCATGGCGTCGGCGCATGACTGAACCGAACAGCGTCAAAGCCGTCCTCGAACAACTCGCCGAAGCCGAAAAGCAGCGCGCCGAGCCCAATCTGAGCTCCAAACAGCGTCGCGCCCGCACCGTGTCGCGTCTCGCCGCCGTCCAGGCCCTGTATCAGATGGAACTGGCGGGCGAGGGCGTGGAGACGGTGATCACCGAATTCTCCAACTTCCGCTTCGACGCCGACATTGAAGGCCAAGCCCTGGCCGAGGCCGACGAGGCCTATTTCGCCGACATCGTGCGCGGCGTGATCGAAAGCCAGCGCGACATCGACACGGCCATCAAGGCCCGCCTGGCCTCCAACTGGAAGCTGGAGCGGATCGACGCCACCCTGCGCGCCCTGCTGCGTTCGGGCGCCTGGGAGTTGATCAAGCATCCCGAGACCCCGCGCGAGGTCGTGATCGACGAATATGTCGAACTGGCCAAGGCCTTCTTCGACGACGCCGAGGCGCGCTTCGTCAACGCGGCGCTGGACGGCGTGGCCAAAGACACCCGCAAATAATGCCGGCGCTCGACGTCGCGGGCGAGTTCGAGACGATCGAGCGGCTGTTCAAGCCTCTTGCCCATCCCGAGTGGGGCAGGGGGCTGGCCGACGATGTGGCGGCGCTGCCGTCACGCCCCGGCTATGACCTCGTCCTGACCAAGGACGCCATTGTCGAAGGCGTGCATTTCCTGCCTGACGATCCGATGGATACCGTGGCCAGGAAGCTGCTGCGTGTGAATCTGTCGGACCTCGCCGCCAAGGGCGCTGAGCCGTTCGGCTATCTGCTGTCCTGCTTCTGGTCCGAGCGCTGCGGCTGGCCCGAGCGCGAGGCCTTTGCGTCCGGGCTGGCCGAGGATCAGACTCGGTTCGGCGTTCACCTCTTGGGCGGGGACACGGTCAAGACGCCCGGCCCGCTGTCCTTCTCTCTGACGGCCCTGGGGTGGGCGCCGACGGGCAAAGCCGTTTCTCGCGCAGGCGCGCAGGTCGGCGACCTCGTCTTCGTCACCGGCGTGATCGGGGACGGGCTGCTAGGGCTGAAGGCGGCTCAAGGACAACTGGCTCTGGCGCCTGAGCGGATCGAGGCCTTGGTCAGCCACTACCGGATGCCGACGCCACGCACCGACTTCGCCGACATCGTGCGTGAGTTGGCCACCGCATCCGTCGATGTGTCGGACGGCCTGGCCGCCGACCTCGCCCACATCGCGCAAGCCAGCAGGGTCGGCGTGTCGCTCAATCTGAACGTTCTGCCCCTGTCCGCGGCGGCGCAGGCCTGGTTCGACGATCGGGTCAATCCGCAGCTATCGTTCGAAGATCTGGCCAGCGGCGGTGACGACTATGAGATCGCCTTCACCGCCCATCCGCGCCACGAAGACGCCCTGCGTCGCGAGGCCGAGCGCCGGCTGATTCGCCTGACCCGCATCGGCGAAGTCACCGATGGTCGGGGCCTGACGGTTCTTTACGACGGTCGGCCCGTGCCGATGTCCAGAAACGGCTGGACCCACGGCTGACCCGGCAAGGGAATCCTAACGCCCGTCCGGCATGATGTCGTGATGGACCGTAGAACCCTGATCGCCGCCGGAACCGCCGCACTGACCGGCGCCGCCGCCAATCGCGCCGCCGCCTCCGGCAGCGAAACGGACTCTGCGCCTGCGGCCCTGAGCATCGCAGGCCTCGGCCTGCCCGTCATCGAGGGCGGGCGTTTGCGGAACTACGTGTTCGTCGCCCTCCGACTCGAACTGGGCGCCGGCAAAACCGTCGAGCAGATGAAGCCCAGGGAAGCCTTCTTCCGCGACGCCGTCGTCCGCGCGGCCCACAAGACGCCCTTCACCGTGCCCGGCGACTGGACACGGCTGGACGAGCGGGCCCTGTCCGCGTCTCTGGTGGCGGCGTCTGCGGCGATCTCGGGTCGCGGCTCCGTGCGACGCGTCGAGGTCGTCAGCCAGTCGCCGCGTCGCCGAACGGGCATGCAGACCGCCCGCTGAACGGGCTGACCGACCGCTGTTGCGTCACTCCGCCTGCCATGACAGGCTCCCTTGGCAAATCCCAAAGAACGCACTGACGCGTTCGCCGCGTGCGGGGGGACCGGAAGGCGGACAGAGGCGATAACGCCCGACCGCGCCAAGGCCTGCGCGCCTGTTTGCAAGGGCATGGAAACGCCAATGACGAACTCACTTACGCTGGTCTTCGCGGCCGGTGTGCTGGCGGTGCTGTATGGCGCTGCTCAGACCGCCGTGCTGATGAAGGCGAGCACCGGCAACGACAAGATGCGAGAGATCGCCGCCGCGATCCAGGAAGGCGCCTCGGCCTATCTGAAGCGGCAATATCTGACCATCGGCATGGTCGGGATCGTGATCCTGATCGCCGCCTACTTCTTGATCGGCTCTTACGCCGCCATCGGCTTCCTGATCGGCGCCGTCCTGTCCGGTGCGGCCGGTTACGCCGGGATGCTGATATCGGTGCGGGCCAATGTGCGCACGGCTCAGGCGGCGTCCGAAAGCCTGTCCAAGGGGTTGAACCTGGCGTTCCGCTCGGGTGCCATTACGGGCATGTTCGTGGCGGGCGGCGCCCTGATCGGGGTGTCAGGCTACTACATCGTGCTGACCCAGCATCTGGGCTTGGCCTCGACGGGTCGCGAGGTGATCGACGGCCTGGTGGCGCTAGGCTTCGGGGCCTCGCTGATCTCGATCTTCGCGCGCCTGGGCGGCGGCATCTTCACCAAGGGCGCCGACGTCGGCGGCGACATGGTGGGCAAGGTCGAGGCGGGTATTCCCGAGGACGATCCTCGCAACGCCGCGACCATCGCCGACAATGTGGGCGACAACGTCGGCGACTGCGCCGGCATGGCGGCCGACCTGTTCGAGACCTATGCCGTGACCACCGTTGCGACCATGGTGCTGGCTGCGATCTTCTTCAGGGGCCAGCCCTATGTGGATCTTATGATGGTGCTGCCGCTGGCGATCTGCGCGGTGTGCATCGTGACCTCGATCATCGGCAGCTTCTTCGTGCGGTTAGGCAAGTCGAACAACATCATGGGCGCCCTCTATCAAGGGCTTATCGTCACCGGCGTCCTGTCCATCGGTGCGGTCTGGTGGGTGATCGACCAGATGGTGACGGGGCCGATCGTGACGGCCAGCGGTCTGGAAATCCAGCCGATGGCGCTGTTCTGGTCCGGCATGGTCGGGTTGGCGGTGACGGCGGCGATCGTGGTCGTGACCGAATACTATACCGGATCCGGCTTCCGTCCGGTGCGATCGGTCGCCAACGCGTCGGTGTCCGGGCACGGCACCAACGTCATTCAGGGCTTGGCCGTCTCGCTGGAGGCGACGGCGCTGCCGGCGCTGACGATCATCGTTGGCATCGTGGCCAGCTTCCAGCTGGCCGGCCTGTTCGGCATCGCCATCGCCACCACGACCATGCTGGGTGTGGCGGGAATGATCGTGGCGCTGGACGCCTTCGGACCCGTGACCGACAATGCCGGCGGCATCGCCGAGATGGCGGGTCTGCCCAGCGATGTGCGGCATTCGACGGATGCGCTGGACGCCGTGGGCAACACGACCAAGGCCGTGACCAAGGGCTACGCCATCGGTTCGGCGGGCCTCGGCGCGCTGGTGCTGTTCGCCGCCTATACGTCGGATCTGCAGTATTTCTCGGCCAACCCGGCGGACTAC
Source organism: Brevundimonas vesicularis (assembly GCF_032067225.1). Classification (GTDB taxonomy): domain Bacteria; phylum Pseudomonadota; class Alphaproteobacteria; order Caulobacterales; family Caulobacteraceae; genus Brevundimonas; species Brevundimonas vesicularis_F. The sequence continues at coordinate 15,086 of NZ_DAMBJX010000029.1, forward strand.
CCCTTCTTTGCGGGTATGGGAGAGATCGCCTTTGATCTGACCAATCCCTACGTCGTCGTCGGCCTGTTGTTCGGGGGACTGCTGCCGTTCCTATTCGGCGGCATGTCGATGATGGCGGTGGGACGGGCGGCCGAATCGGTCGTTGCGGAGGTTCGACGCCAATTCCGCGAGAACCCCGGCATCATGACCTATGAGGTGAAGCCGGAATACGGCCGGGCGGTCGACATCCTGACCAAGGCGGCAATCCGCGAGATGATCGTGCCGTCTCTGCTACCGGTGCTGTCGCCGATCGTCCTGTTCGTCGCGGTGCTGGGCATTTCGGACAAGGCGAACGCTTTTGCCGCTCTCGGCGCCATGCTGATGGGGGTGATCGTCACCGGCCTGTTCGTCGCCATTTCGATGACCTCAGGCGGCGGCGCCTGGGACAACGCCAAGAAGGTGATCGAGGAAGGCTTCACCGACAAGAACGGCGTCGTCCACGGCAAGGGCTCCGAAGCCCACAAGGCGGCCGTGACCGGCGATACGGTGGGCGATCCCTACAAGGACACGTCGGGTCCGGCGGTGAACCCGATGATCAAGATCACCAATATCGTCGCCCTGCTGCTGCTGGCGGTGCTGGCGAGCGGGACCATCGGCTAGGCTCAAATACCCAGCCCTTATGAAAACGCCCCGGAGAGCGATCTCCGGGGCGTCTTTGCTTTGGGGAGATGAGCCGCCTCAGTCGGGGCGGCGTTGGCCGGGCGTGTCATCCTCGGTGCGGGGCAGTTGGCCACGACCGACGTTGCCCAGCAGTTGCTCCAGAACCGTCAGCTCACGACCGCGCGTCGGCGTCTCGTTGCGGTTCATGGCGATCTGCTCGCCATCAGTCAGGCCGAGAGTGCGCACCGACGCCACCTGATCGCCCTGCGGGACGAAGGTGATCTCGGTCACCGTGCGCGTCGAAACCTTGGGCAGGTTGTAGGTGTATTTCTCGGTCGTCTGGCTGATGTAGTACCAGACCTGATCCGGCTCGAAGGTCGAAGTGGTCGAAGGCGAACCCAGCTTGGCGAGGACGGTCTCCTTGGTGTCGGTGCCGGCGACCACGTCCTGGGGCTTGGCGTCGATGGCCTGGAAGCCGTTGGAGCCGATGGTCGGGGCGCAGGCGGCGGACAGGCCGGCCAGCGAAACAGCGACGAAAAGCGGGACGAAACGGGACATGGTCGGGCGCCTGCGAGAGAACAAGGTCTTTGACCTAGACGGACCTGCGTCCTAGTTCAACGGCGCGGCGGAAAAGGGGCCGTTGGAACCCATGCTGAAAAACCTGTTCAAACCCCGATCCGGCGTCCGTCTCGGCGACGATCTCTACGCCAAGGCCGTCAGTCAGGCCCGCAATCCGGCCTTCTACACGCGCCTTGCGGTCGACGACCGCATCGACGCGCGATTCGAGCTCTACACGCTGCATGTGCTGTTGCTCGTGCTGCGGCTGCGCGATGAGAACACGGCTCAGGGCCAGGATGCGGCTCAGGCGGTCTTCGACGTCTATGTCTCGGCGCTGGATCACGTCCTGCGCGAGGAAGGCGTGGGCGACGTCGCCGTCGGCAAGAAGATGCGCAAGCTGGGCGAAGCCCTCTACGGCCGGATGAACGCCTATGAGCAACCGTTGCGCGCTGGCGATGCGGCGGCTCTGGCGGAGGCGATGGCGAAGAATGTCTATGCGGATCCGCAAGCGCCCCATGCGGACACATTGGCCCGCTATGCGCTGACGACACGCGCGGCCTTGGCGGCGCAGGATTTCAACAAGGTGCTGGCGACGCCGGCCTGGGCGGAAGTTTGAACGAGATGAGCGCGACGCTCCCCTACAGCGAAACGGTGCGGGTCAATCAGATCGGCGCGGGCCTGAGCCGCCGGCTGGAACCGGATGCGGAGACCCGCAAGCGAATCGCCCGTAGCCTGGATCTTCAGGGGCTGGACGATTTCGCCGTCGATCTGGAGATCAAGCCGACGCCGTCGACCAGCGAATGGACGATGAAGGGCAGGGTGACGGCACATGCGGTGCAGACCTGCGGCCTGACGCTAGAACCCCTGCCGGTCGATGTGGATCGCCGCTTTTCCATTCAGCTTGTCGAAGCCAAGCCCGAAGAAACCGACGAGATCGAAGTCACGCTGGATGAAGAAGACGCCGACGTGATCGAGGACGGCAAGATCGACCTGGGCCAGTACGCGGTCGAGCAGTTGGTGCTCTCGCTTGATCCGTTCCCGCGCAAGCCGGGCGCGGAGTTCGTGCAACCTGAAGAGCCGACGGAGATTTCACCGTTCGCGGCCCTGAAGGCGCTCAAGGCCAAAGACGACCAAGGCTGAGGTTGACGTAGGGGCCGGGTGGTTGCATCCCCCGGCGTCGGCGCTATCGTCCAGCGCATCCTGCCAAGCGTCGCGCGACAAGACGACGCGGCCACACGAGGTCCATTTGCCAGCCCCAGTTACGATCTCGCTTGACGCCATGGGCGGCGATCACGGGCCATCCGTCGTCGTTCCCGGCATCCGCAGCTATATCCGCACCCATGACGGCGAGGGGGTTCGCTTCCTGCTGCATGGCCACGAGGCCAAGATCGCGCCGGAAGTGGCGCGTTGCGGGCTGGCAGCGGACGTCTGCGAGATCCGCCACACCGACAAGGTCGTGGCCATGGACGAAAAGCCGGCCCAGGCCATGCGCCGCGGCAAGGGCTCCAGCCTGTGGAACGCCATCGAGGCAGTGAAGACGGGTCAGGCCGGCGGCGTCGTCTCGGCCGGCAACACCGGCGCCCTGATGGCGATCTCGAAATTGATCCTGCGGATGTCTGCGCCTGGGCTTGAGCGTCCGGCCATCGTCGCCAGTTGGCCCACCTTCAAGGGCCACACGGCGGTTCTGGACGTCGGCGCCAACATCGGCAGCGATGCGGAGCAGCTAATCGAGTTCGCGATCATGGGCGAGGCTTTCCAGTCCGCAGTGCGCGGCATCGCCCGCCCGACCATCGGCCTGCTGAACGTCGGGTCCGAGGACATGAAGGGCAACGAACAGGTCAAGGAGGCGCACGCCGTCCTGCGCGACGGCCCGTTCGACCTGAACTATCACGGGTTCGTCGAGGGCGACGATATCGCCAAGGGCACGGTGGACGTGGTCGTCACCGACGGCTTCACCGGCAATATCGCCCTGAAGACCGCCGAAGGCACGGCCCGCTATATCTCGGCGCTGCTGAAAGAGGCCCTGACCTCCAACCTGCAATCCAAGCTGGGCGCCGTCATCGCCATGCCGGCGTTGAAGAAGATGCGCCAGAAGATCGACCCCAGCGCCATCAACGGCGGCCCCCTGTTGGGCCTGAACGGCATCGTGGTGAAGAGCCATGGCGGCGCCGACGCCAAGGGGTTTGGCAATGCGATCCGCATCGCTGTCGATCTGGCCCGCAGCGACTATATGAGCAAGGTGGGGGACAACCTGGGCAAGCTGGATGCGGTGTTCGATCATGCCGCCAAGCCCGCCGCAGCCGTGGGAGAACACCTCCAGTGACCGTCACCCGCAGCGCCGTGACCGGCGTCGGCTCGTATCTGCCGGACGAGATCGTCACCAACGCCGACCTGGCCAAGTTCGTCGACACGTCCGACGAATGGATTCAGGAGCGCACCGGGATCAAGCAGCGTCACAAGGCGCGTGATGACCAGCCGACCAGCGATCTGGCGGTCGAGGCCGCCAAGAAGGCGCTCGCCGACGCGGGCAAGGCGGCGTCCGAAGTCGATCTGATTATCGTGGCCACCACCACGCCGGACATGACCTTCCCGGCGGTCGCGTCGATCGTCCAGGCCAAGCTGGGCGCGGGCGTCGGCATCGCTTTTGACGTGCAAGCCGTCTGCTCCGGTTTCGTCTATGCGCTGAGCGTCGCCGACGGCTTCGTGGCGCGCGGTCTGTCGAAATGCGCTCTGGTGATCGGGGCCGAGGAGATGACGCGGTTGATGGACTGGACCGACCGGACCACCTGCGTCCTGTTCGGCGACGGGGCCGGCGCCGTGGTGCTGGAACCGCGCGAAGGGCAGGGGACATCGGACGACCAGGGCATGCTGGGCTTCGCCTTGCGCGCTGACGGATCCAAGACCGACTTGCTCTACGTTGATGGCGGCCCGGCGACGACGGGGACCGTTGGCCATCTTCGGATGGCCGGAAACCAAGTCTTCCGTCATGCCGTCGTGAACATCGCAGAAGGCATCACCGCCGCCTGCGCAGCCGCCAACATCCAGATCGCGGATGTCGATTGGTTCGTGCCGCACCAGGCCAATCAACGAATCATCAAGGGCGTCGGCGACCGGTTGGGTCTGGATGAGAACAAGGTGGTCTCCACCGTCGCCACCCATGCCAACACCTCGGCCGCCTCGATCCCGCTGGCGCTGGATGCTGCGATCCAGGATGGACGGATCAAGAAGGGCGATATGGTGCTGCTTGAGGCCATGGGCGGCGGCCTGACCTGGGGCGCCTGCGCGCTTCGGCTCTAATCGACATCGAGGCATTGATTTTTCGGGGGCTTTGCGCCCCTATGGATGCGAGCGGATCGCATGACAGCGGGGATAAGATGGCAGGCCAACAGACCGTGACGCGCGCCGACTTGTGCGAAGCCGTGCATGAAGAGGTCGGCCTGTCGCGTCAGGAATGCTCCAGCCTGGTCGAGCGCACCCTGGAACTGATCGTCGAATCGCTCGAGCGCGGCGAGACGGTGAAACTGTCAGGCTTCGGCGTTTTCCAAGTCCGTGAGAAGCGCGCACGGATGGGCCGCAATCCCAAGACGGGCGAACCGGCGGCGATCAATCCGCGCCGGGTCATCAGCTTCCGCGCCTCACAGATCATGAAAAGCCGGGTTCACGACGCCGTCGTCGAGGCCTGATCGCGGTGGCCAAGAGCGCCGACGCCTTCCGAACCATTTCCGAAGCGGCCGAAGAGGTCGGCGCGCCGCAGCATGTCCTGCGGTTCTGGGAAACGAAGTTCGATTTCGTCACGCCTGTGAAGCGGGCCGGCGGTCGGCGCTTCTATCGGCCTCAGGACATCGCGGTGCTGAAGGCGGTCAAACGCCTGCTGCACGATGACGGGCTGACGATTCGCGGCGTCCAGCGTTTGCACAAGGAACAGGGGCTGAAAAAGCTGATCGGGGCGGAGGCCGCCGCACTGATCGACGACGGCGATGTCACGATCTCTGCGACGACTTCCGATGTCGCGCGGGCCGAAACCTCGAAATTGCATCGGGTTCTGGCCGATCTCGAGCAGGCCAAAGCGCGTCTGGACGCCGTTCTTTCACGGTAGGTGGAAAAGTCGTTTTAGCGTTTGCGGACAGCGGTCCCCCCGTCTATAGGGAGCGCCTTCGGAGCGTGGCGCAGCCTGGTAGCGCACTTGACTGGGGGTCAAGGGGTCGCAGGTTCGAATCCTGTCGCTCCGACCATTCTTGAAAAAGAATGATGATGGTGGGGTCGTCCTTGCGGGCGGCCCCATCGCCGTATCTGGGGGGAGGTTCGGCGCTCAGCCGCGCTCGGCCCATCTCAGCAACGGGATGAGCGGCAGGCCCCAGGCGGTGCCGCCGATGCCGAAGAACAGGAAGTCGATCAACTGCGACGGCGGCAGCATTCCGCGCAGGGCGATCAGGCCCCAGACCCAGAAAACGAGAAAGAGCAGCACGCCGATCGCGGCGACGAAGCGACGCAGACGCGGCGGCATCAGCGCTTGTTCCGGAACAGGAAGAAGGCGACCAGACAGATGCCCGATCCCACGAGCGCCCACGGCACCCAGACCCAGCTGTCCATCGTGCTGACCGCGAAGACCCGCACCGCCAGAAACCATCCGCAGGCCAGGCCGATCCCGGACACCAGACTTGTGCCGCCGAAGCCGCGCCGGCCCGTCAGAAGGTCCGCGATCCAGGCCAGCAGCAGGCCGCCTGCGACGGCGGCGGCGATATCGGCGTATTGCAACCCTGATCTCCTGCGGCGACAGCGCCGTTAACTCAATCCGACTCGATCTTGTCGCTTGGGGCGGGCATACCGCACCGGTCGCGTCTGGTCTTCGTTCGACGTGACACCATATCCGGGTCAGTGTCAGGCGTCGAATGAACCGTTTCGGAAATCCAGATCGTAACCGCGCCGTCGCCGTATGGCTTTTCATTACGGCCGCCGTCGTCTTCCTGATGGTGGTGATCGGCGGCATCACTCGCCTGACGGGCTCTGGCCTGTCGATTACGGAGTGGAAGCCAATCATGGGCGCCATTCCGCCTCTTAACGACGCGCAGTGGGCCGAGGCCTTCGAGAAGTACAGGCAGATCCCGCAGTACGCGCAGGTCAACGCCGGCATGAGCCTGGGCGAGTTTCAGGGCATCTTCTGGTGGGAATGGCTGCACCGGCTAATCGGGCGTCTGGTGGGTATGGTGTTCGCCCTGCCGCTGATCGTCTTCCTGCTGTGCCGTCTGGCGCCGGCCCGGTCGGTATTCCACCAGTGGGCGATGCCCAATCGCCTGATCTGGCGCTGTGTCCTGCTCCTGGCCCTAGGCGGTCTTCAGGGGCTGATCGGATGGTGGATGGTGTCCAGCGGCCTGTCCGAGCGTGTCAGCGTGGCGCCCGAGCGTCTGGCGACGCACCTTGGTCTGGCGTTCGTCCTGTTCGCCGCCCTGATCTGGACGGGGCTGGAGGCCTGGAACGGAGAGGATCACGGCCGCCCGCCGTCGGGTTGGGCGAGGGGCGCCGGCCTGCTGCTGGGCGCAGTCTTCCTGCAATGCCTGCTGGGCGCCCTCGTGGCCGGCGGTCATGCGGGGCTGGTCTACACCGACTGGCCGCTGATGAACGGCGCCGTTTTGCCGCCGGCCGACTGGAGCCTGGGCGCGGTCGCCTTTCTGCACGATCAGGCGCTGACGCAGTTCAATCACCGTCTGGTCGCCTATGGTCTGCTGATCGCCGTCAGCATCTATGCTTTCCAGGCCTGGCGCTGGCGCGTAGCGGAGGGAATGGGCTTCGGCGCCTTTGCGCTTGCGGGTGTGATCTGGTTCCAGGCTCTGCTTGGGATCGTGACCCTGGTGCACGCGGTTCCGGTGTGGCTGGGCGTGCTGCACCAGGCAGGCGCTGCGATCGTGCTGGCGACGGCCACCGTGAACCTTTGGTTGGTGCTGCGGGCTCAGCCGCGCATCTTCATGTCCGGACCGAGGACCATGGGCCTCTGATCGCCAAGGTCATGCCGGGGTACATGATGTTGACGAACAGCACCTCGCCATCCGGCGAGAAGCAGGCGCCGGCGAACTCGGAGTTGCCGGTGAAGACATTGCGGCCGATCGTATAGACCTTGCCCTCTGGCGTGACGCCTTTCAGGTGGTTGCGGACGTCCGAGGAATAGTTGTCCTCGCACAGGATCAGGTGTCCCCAAGGCGCGACGGTGATGTTGTCGGCCATGTTCATCGTCTTCGGATCAGTGCTCTCGACGAACAGCTGAAGACGATCGGCGGCGCCGTCGAAGCCGGGAACAAGGCGCAGCACCTGACCGCGGCGGATCGGCCCGCCCGAGGTTGCGGTGAAAAACAGTTCGTCGTCGCCCCACCAGACGCCTTCGCCCCGCGCCACCCAGGCCGCGCCGGCCGCATGACCGCGCTTGGCCAGGTCGCCATTGGGAGATTCGACGTCGTCCAGATCGATCCATTCGATCTCCTTCCAGTCGCCGACAGCCCAGGTGCGGGCGTCCTGATTGCGGGTGTCGGCCGAGGGCGCGCCCTTCCAGGCCATCGCCTGAAGCCGGCCGCCCTTGATCAGCTTGCCGAGCGCATTGGGAATGAAGCGATAGAAGAGGCCGGCGTTGTCGTCTTCGGTCAGATAGACGACGCCCGTGCGGGGATCGACGCAGACGGCCTCGTGATCGAACCGGCCCATCGCCTTGAGCGGCAAGGGATCGATCAGGCCAGTCGCGGTCGCCGGCACTTCGAAGACCCACCCGTGGCTCTTGGTCACATCGGCGTCGGCCGGCGTCTCCAGCGTCTCCTCGCAGGTCAGCCAGCTGCCCCACGGCGTCGGGCCGCCGCAGCAGTTGGTCGAGGTGCCGGCCAGCGTCAGATGCCGGCTGACCATCTGGCGGGTCGCCAGATCATAGATGATGGTGGAACAGCCGCCGGGCAGGGGGCGGCCATTCTTGTAGGTGTCGTAGCCTCGGCTGGCGTCCAGCAGGTCAAGCCGTTCCTCACGAAGGCCGCCAGGACCCAAGTTGCGATGCAGGCCGCTGGAGCCCTTCAGCTCGTGATTGACGACAAGGGCCACGCGAGACCCTTCAAGTGGGAAACAGGCCATGCCGTCGGGCTGCCCCGGAGCGAACAGGCCGTCGTCCATCGTGTCGCCGCTCTGGGCGACGACCTGATAGGAAAAGCCTTCGGGCAGATCGAGCAGACGATTGGGATCGCGCAGCAGAGGTCCGTAGCCATGGACGTCGTTGACGTAGGTCTCTTCGCCCGCCGTCTGAGCGGCGGCGTGACGCGCCAGTCCCGAGAAGGCGGCGGCGGCTGCGCCCGTGGCGATCAGACCACGACGATGAAGGATCATGAAGGGCTCCAAAGCTGTCGCCGTTGCGATGCCCGCCTATAATCATGGTTTGATGACGTTTTGTGTTACGCCGTAACGCTACTTGGCCTCTTGGCGTCAGGTATTTTAATACCGTATTTGAAAAATCGCTTTTAAACAATACGTTGTGGCAAATGTGGTGTCGTCATGTCCGTTGACGCGACCAATCGTCTCCTGTATCAGCGCGCCTTCATTCGGTTCCCTCGGGGGCCGGACCCGATTTTCGTTTCCAGGAACCCCCTCATGCTGAAGAGCACTACGGCTTCGTTGAAGCCGGCCGAGGTCGAGAAGAAGTGGATCCACATCGACGCCGAAGGCGTCGTGGTGGGCCGCCTCGCGACTTTCATCGCCAACCGTCTGCGCGGCAAGCACCGCGGCGACTACACCCCGCACGTCGATTGCGGCGACTATGTCGTCGTCACCAACGTCGACAAGGTGGTGTTCACCGGCAAGAAGAACACCGACAAGATCTACTATCGCCACACCGGTCACCCGGGCGGCGTCAAGTCGACCACGCCTGAGAAGGTTCTGGGCGGCCGCTTCCCCGAGCGCGTGCTTGAAAAGGCCGTCGAGCGCATGCTGCCCAAGGAAAGCCCCTTGGCCCGCAAGCAGATGACGCACCTGCGCCTGTTCTCTGGCAACCAGCACGACCACGAAGCCCAGCAACCGGAAACGATCGACTTCAAGTCGGCGTCGCCCAAGAACACCCGGAGCGTCTGAGCATGACCGACGTGACCAACACCGAAACCGCCACCGGCTTCGACGCCCTGAAGGGCCTGAGCTCTTCGGTCGAGAACGACGCGCCCGTCTATGTCCAGAAGCTGGACGCTCAAGGCCGCGCCTATTCGACCGGCAAGCGCAAGAACGCCATCGCTCGCGTCTGGGTGAAGCCCGGCACCGGCAAGATCACCATCAACGGCAAGGACCAGGAGCAGTATTTCGCTCGTCCCGTGCTGCGCATGATGATCGCTCAGCCGCTGACCGTCTCGGACCGCGCCACTCAGTATGACGTGATCTGCACCGTCGAAGGTTCGGGTCTGTCGGGCCAAGCTGGCGCCATCCGCCACGGCCTGTCGCATGCCCTGACGCACTTCGAACCGGAACTGCGTAAGGTCCTGAAGCCGCACGGCTTCCTGACCCGCGACAGCCGCGTCGTCGAGCGCAAGAAGTACGGCCGCGCCAAGGCTCGCCGCAGCTTCCAGTTCTCGAAGCGCTAATCGCGTTTACGCGGTTTGGATTTGGGGCGCTTCGGGGAGACCTGGAGCGCCCTTTTTCTTGCGCCTTTGCTCCTTAAGTGGAGAAGTGACGGGAGAGACAGATGACCCACACCATCTTCATTGACGGCGAGGCCGGCACCACGGGGCTGGAAATCCGCGAGCGGCTGGAAGCGCGCCCGGATCTGAACCTGCTGTTGCTGGGCGACAGACGTCGGGACGCGGATGCGCGGCGTGAGGCCCTGAACGGCGCCGATGCGGTTATCCTGTGTCTGCCCGACGATGCGGCGCGGGAAGCCGTGGCCATGATCGAAAACCCGTCGGTCAAGGTGATCGACGCCTCGACCGCCTATCGGGTCGCGCCGGGCTGGGCCTATGGCTTTCCTGAAATGGATGGAGAGCAGCGTGCACTGATCGCGCGGTCTCAGTTCGTGTCGAACCCCGGCTGCTATCCCACGGGCTTCATCGGCCTGATGCGGCCGCTGGTGAAGGCAGGTCTCGTTCCAGCCAACTATCCGGTCACGGTCAATGCGGTGTCGGGCTATTCCGGCGGCGGCAAGGCCATGATCGCCGAGTTCGAAGCCGCCCCAAAAGATGGCGGAGGCGCCGCGACCGCCTATCGCGCCTATGGTTTGACGCTGAGGCACAAGCATGTGCCCGAAATGACCAAACACACAGGTCTGAGCCGAGACGTACTGTTCACGCCGGCGGTCGGAAACTATCGCCAGGGCATGCTGGTCGAGGTTCCGCTGCATCTGGCGGCCCTGCCGGAAACCCCCTCTGTCGAACGGCTGCACGGCGCCCTGGTCGAGGCCTATGACGGCCAGCGGTTCGTCGAGGTCGCCGACCTGGAGGAGACCGAGGCCATGACCGGCATCGAGCCCGAGGGCCTGAACGGCACCAACCGACTGCGTCTGCATGTCTTCGGTGATCGCAATGGCGAACAGGCGCGGCTGGTGGCTTTGCTGGACAACCTGGGCAAGGGCGCTTCAGGCGCGGCGGTGCAGAACCTGAACATCATGCTGGGCCTGGATGAGGCGACCGGCCTGATCTGAGGTCTGAAACCATTCCGCGACCTTCGTCGTATCAGGGACATGACCCAGTCCCTGATCCCGCATCGCCGGGGCCTTCTAATGGGCGCCGGCGCGCTCGCCCTGTCCGCCTGTTCGCCTGAGACGTCCGAAGCCGGGGAGGGGCAGTACGCAGCCTCGCCCTATCGTCGGGTGTCCGATGCGGATTGGCGACGACGCTTGGGCGAAGCCTCCTGGCGCGTCATGCGGCACGAGGGGACGGAGCGTCCCTATTCCAGCCCTCTCAACGATCAGCATGCGCGCGGGACGTTCGTCTGCAAGGGCTGCGATCTGCCGCTGTTCCGATCGCAGTGGAAGTTCGATTCCCACACCGGCTGGCCCAGCTTCTATGACATCATCGCCGCCAATATCGGCAAGAAGCGCGACCTGGCCATCGGCATTCCACGCACCGAATACCATTGCGCCCGCTGCCTGGGACACCAGGGGCATGTGTTCGACGATGGTCCGCGTCCGACGGGGCTGCGCTACTGCAACAACGGTGTGGCGCTGAAGTTCGTCTCGGCCTAGGCGCGACGGGCGCGCACGGCTGAATCGACGGTCAGGCCGAAGATGACCGAGGCGATGATCACCAGCAGCCCATAGTCGTGACCGGCGAAGAAAACGGGCGCGCAGGCCATGGCGATGACGATCAATGGAAACAGTCCGGCCCAGACCGCCGTACCCGGCGTACTGACGTGGATCAGCGGCTGAGCGACCGGTCGTTTCATCGCGCGCGCCATTCGTTCATTAAGCAGGACAAAGGCGGCCGCGCAGATGACGGCCGAGATCACATATTTGACCGTGTTGCCCGGTTCTCCGAACAGGCTGGCCGTCATGATCAGCAGGATCAAGGCGACGCCTGTGCTGAGGGCGAGCAAGGCGTTGGGTTCGAGACGGTTCAAGACTTCACTTTCACATAGCTGCCCGGCGCTGGCTCGATTGGCTTGAGTGGCCCCTTGGCCGGGTCGCGGGCGGGGATTTTCTTACCGGAACGCGCGCCGAGCCAGGCCGCCCAATGCTCCCACCAGCTGCCGGGATGTTCGACGGCGTCAGCCTGCCATTCGGCCAAGGTCGCGGGCAGGGCGGGGTTGGTCCAGTGCTGATATTTCTTTGCGGCGGGGGCGTTGATGACGCCGGCGATGTGACCTGACCCGGCCAGGGTAAAGGTCACGTCCTCGCCGCCAAACAGTTTGGCGGACCGATAGACCGAGTTCATCGGCGCGATGTGATCCTCGCGGCTGGCCTGAAAATAGAGCGGGATCTCGACCTTCGACAGGTCCGCCGTCAGGCCGCCGATCTCGAACTGCCCCTTGGCCAAGGCGTTGGCCCCATACATGTGACGCAGATAGTCGAGATGCAGCGTCTTGGGCATGCGGGTCTGATCGGCGTTCCAGAACAGCAGGTCGAAGGCGGGCGGATCCTTGCCCAGCAGATAGTTGCTGATGAAGAAGGACCAGATCAGGTCGTTGGACCGCAGGGCGTTGAATGTTTCCGCCATGGCCGCGCCCGGCAAGACGCCGCCCGCCGCATCCATCTGACGCTCGATCTCGGCGATCCAGTGTTCGTCGGTGAACAGCAGCAGGTCGCCGGCCTCGGCGAAGTCATGTTGAGCGGCGAAGAAAGTGGCGGCGGCGATGCGCTTGTCGCCCTTGGCCGCCATATGCGCCAGACCAGCGCCAAGCAGGGTGCCGCCGATGCAATATCCCACGGCATTCAGTTGCTTGGTTCCCGCCTGCTCCAGCGTCTTGTCGACCGCGCGATAAATGCCCTTTTCCAGATAGTCGTCGAAGCCGAAGCCGGCCTTGTCCTTGTCCGGATTGACCCAGGAACAGACGAAGACCGTGAAGCCCTGAGCCGACAGCCAGCGGATCAGCGAGTTCGCCGGCTGCAGGTCCATGATGTAGAATTTGTTGATCCAGGGCGGGAAGATAAGCAGCGGGAATTCGTGCTGGGTTTCGGTCGTCGGCGCGTACTGGATCAGTTCGAACAGCTCATCGCGCCACACGACCTGGCCCGGCGCGGTGGCGACGTTCTCACCGACGACGAACTTGCCGTAGTCGGCCTGACTGATCCGCAGCGATCCGCCGCCACGTTCCAAATCCGCGGCGAAGTTCTGCATGCCCTTCACCAGCGATTCGCCGCTGGTCTCCGACAAGGCTTTCAGCGCGACGGGGTTGGAGGCCAAAAAGTTCGACGGGGAGAAGGCGTCGGTCAGCAGGCGGGTGAAGAATTGGGCGCGACGTTTCAGCGTAGGATCGATATCCTCAACCCCGGCGATCAGGCCGTTCATCCACTCCGACGTCAGCAGATAGGATCGCCGCATCATGTCGAACATGGGGTTTTCGGACCAAGCCGGGTCCTTGAACCGCTTGTCGACCGGGGCGGGATCGGGCGCCTCGCCGGCCGCCTGACGCGCCGTCGATGACCAGAGCTGCATATAGCGGCCAAACAGGTCGGCCTGGGCCTGAATCATCTTGTCGGGCTGGGCGGCCAAGCTGGTCATGACTGACGTCATGGCTGGCGCGACGTTGAAGGGATCGGCGGAAAGGGCGTTCGGCCGATCGGCCTGGGTCAGCGCCGCCTCGGCGATCGCGCTCTGGGCCATCATGGCCGCCTTGGCCAGATTCATCGACAGGGTTTCGATCACCTCGGCCTGGCTGGACGCTGGTGCGGTCGGTTCAGGCGTTGGCTCCGCATGGGTTTCAGAGGCGGCCTCCCGCGTTTCGGCAGGTTTCGACCTGGGCTGGCGAGGCGGGCGGGGCTTGGCGGACGTCGGACGTCCGGCTTTGCGTGCGGGGCGATCGGGGGCGTCTGTCGGCGTTCTGGGAGTCTTGGCCATGATCGTCCTTCGCGCTTCCGGCGTCAGAGGGCGGTTCATCCGCCCTTCCGCGCACCGCGATGATGGCATAAGACCATCAAGGAAATGAACGCGTCGCACTCGAAAAAGATGATCCTGATCGCCGCAGTTGCGATCGCGACGCCATTGAGCGGCTGTATCGGCGCATCCGCCTCGAAGACTGAGGCTGTCTCGCCGTTGGCGCCGCGTATCCAGGAACTGGTCGACGCCAATCGGCGCTATCCGCGCTGGGAAGACTTTCCGGCAGCGCCGACCGATCTGCCGCCGGTGACGCAGGTCGCGTCAAATGTGCAGCGTCTCCAAGGCGACAGCGCGACGCTGACCAGCGAGATCGCACGCATCGACTGGACGCTCGGCGACGCCGAGGCGCTCGCCGCCGAAACACGCGCGGCCGTGAACGCCGTTCCGGTGTCGCCCGACGCCGTCCGAACCCAGGCGGATATCGAGGCCTTCGCTCAAAGCCTGCGTGATAGGGCCAAGGCTCCGCCGCCGCTCGACCGTCGCCCGGCGCGATGAGCGGTCGCGCGGGAGGCAGAATCCCGCGATAATGCGCTCATGGCAGACGACGGCGGCACAAAGACTTTGAACGCATTCCTCGGCGTGTCTCGGTCCCTGTCTGGGCGCGCATGGCGTCAACGTCCGGCCGATGCCGCCACGACGCGCGCGCACATGCAGACCCTGAACCTGGAAGAACCGTTTGCCCGGGCCTTGGCCTCGCGGGGCGTTCGCGCAGACCAGGGCCAAGATTTCCTTACCCCGACCCTGCGCGCCCTGTTTCCCGACCCGTCCAGCTTTATGGATATGGACGCAGCGGCCGATGCGATCCTGAACGCGCTTCAGGCCAAGGCGAACATTCATGTGTTCGCCGACTACGACGTGGACGGCGCCTCCAGCGCGGCGCTGCTGGTGCGTTGGTTCCGGACGATGGGGCATACGCTTTCGATCTATGTTCCGGATCGGATGACCGAAGGTTACGGCCCCAGCGCCAAGGCCTTCGATACGCTGAAAGCGTCGGGCGCAGACCTGGTCATTACGGTGGATTGTGGGGCGGCGGCGAACGAAGCCCTGGCCCATGCGGCCGCCATCGCCCTTAACGTCGTCGTTATCGATCACCACCTGATGCGCAGCGAGCCGCCGACGGCGTTGGCGGTCGTCAACCCAAACCGGCCGGGCTGCAACTCGGGTCAGGGAAATCTGGCGGCGGCAGGCGTCGTCTTCGTGCTTCTGGCGGCGCTGAACCGGGAGGGGCGGCGGCGGGGCCTGTTCGCCGAGAGGGCCGAGCCGGACATTCGTCAGTGGCTGGATCTGGCGGCCCTGGGTGCCATCTGCGACGTGACCGGGCTAACCGGCTTCAATCGCGCGCTGACCGGCCTTGGTCTGAAGGTCATGAGCGACTGGCGCAATCCGGGTCTGCGCGCGCTGTTGGCGGCGGCCGGCGCCGAACCGGGACCGGCCAAGAGCAATCATGCCGGTTTCATCCTGGGACCGCGCATCAATGCGGGAGGACGCATCGGTCGCTCCGACCTCGGCGCGCGGTTGTTGTCGACGGATGATCCGGCCGAGGCCGAGGCCCTGGCGATCGAGCTCGATGCCCTGAACGTGTCACGGCGCGATGTCGAGCGAGCCGTCACCGACGCCGCTGTTCGTCGAGTCGAGGCGACAGGCGCCCATGCCGACGAGAGCGCCGTCATCGTGGTCGCGGGCGAGGACTGGCATCCGGGCGTCGTCGGGATCGTCGCCGGCCGTTTACGCGAGCGCTGGCGCAAGCCGGTGATCGTCATCGGCGTCGATCCCGTAACCGGTCTCGGGAAGGGCTCAGGCCGGTCACAGCCAGGCATGAACCTGGGACGCGCGATCCAGGCGGCCTGGGAGAGCGGGATCCTGCTCGCTGGCGGCGGTCATGCCATGGCGGCAGGCCTGACGATGGACGGTGCGCGCGTGCCCGAGCTGACCGCCTTCCTGAACGAGAGCCTCGCTACCGAAAGGGTCGAAGCTGTCGCACAGGACGTGCTGGAGATCGACGCCCTGATCGACCCCGCGGCGGCGACGCGCGATCTGTTCGAATCGTTCGAGCGTCTGGCCCCATTCGGCCCTGCCAACCCGGAACCCAGCTTCGCCCTAAGCGGGGTTCAAGCCCGCGAACCCGTCGCCATGAATGGCGGTCATGTGCGGTGCCGGCTGATCGGTCCAGATGGCGCGTCGGTCAAGGCCATCGCCTGGCGCTGCGCCGATCTGCCGACGGGCCAAGCCTTGCTGTCGGGGCAGGGCGGGCTGAGCATCGTGGGCCGGCTGAAGGCTGACGACTGGAATGGGCGCAAGGGCGTGCAGTTCGAGATCGAGGATGTCGCCGATCCTCGAATGATCTGACGGCGGCTACAAAAAACTGAAAATCCACGCTTGCACCGCTCCGAGGGCGCAGCTATATCGCCGGCTCTCCCGCGCAGCGGTCCCTTCGTCTATCGGTTAGGACGTCAGGTTTTCAACCTGAAAAGAGGGGTTCGACTCCCCTAGGGACTGCCACGCGGGCAGTATTATGGTTGAGCCTTTGAGGCTCCCGGCAAGCAGCCTAGCGCAGATAGCACGAGAGACAGGCGGTCATTCGCCAGCGCCTGCGATGCGCGTCTGCACTCTCCCAAACGCAAGCTTCTGCATAGACGCGCATTTTCCGCTTTTCAAAATTTCGCGGAACGGTGTTAAATATAAAACGAGTCCGCTGGAGGCGCGGGCGGGGGTTTTTTAAGTGTCTGACTTTAGAGAGACGGAAACGGCGCAGACCGTTCGCGTCACTGGGCGCGTGAAGTGGTTCGACGCCGTCAAGGGCTACGGTTTCATCGTCCCTGACGATCCGACCCTGACCGAAACGAGAGATGTCCTGCTGCATATCAGCAGCCTGCGGGATCTCGGCCGTGACGCGGCCGATGAAGGCGCGACCATCACCTGCGACTGCGTCAAGCGCGCCAAGGGTTGGCAGACGATCGAGATCCATGACCTGGGCGAGGGCGCAGCGACGCCGGCCGTGCGCCGCCCTGTGACTTCGCCGTCGCCACGGCCGGTCGCCGAAAGTGACGAACAGTTGGAGACCGCTCTGGTCAAATGGTTCAATCGCACCAAGGGCTACGGATTCGTCGTGCGTGATCGCGAACCGGGCGATATCTTCGTCCACATCGAAACCTTGCGTCGCTGCGGCCTGGATGATCTGATTCCTGGCGATGCGGTGCGGGTGCGATTCGCCAACGGGCCCAAAGGTCTGGTGGTTGCAGACATCAGAACGGGCGACTGATCGAGCGCCCAGGAGAGGCGTATGATCAAGGCGACGAGACGTTTTGCAATGGCGGGCTTGGTTATGCTCGCTCTCGCCGGATGCGCGGCCAAGGCGCCTGTCGGCCCCAATGGCGAACCGCTGCAGAAGCTGGCCGTCGTGACCACGTCGGGCGAGCATCAGTTCTGGGTCGAAATCGCCGACGAAGAGCCCGAACGTCAACGCGGACTGATGTTCCGTCCGCCGCTCGAAGCCGACCGCGGCATGCTATTCCAGTGGCCGGGCGAAGCGCCGCGCGAGCAAAGCTTCTGGATGCGCAACACGCCGAGCTCCCTGGATATTCTGTATATCGATCCGCAGGGCCGGATCGTCTCAATCGCTTCGCACGCCACGCCCTTCTCCGAGGCGCCGATACCGTCCAACGGCGCCGCCAACGGCGTATTGGAACTGCGGGCAGGGCGGGCGGCCGAAATCAACGCCAAGCCGGGTGACAAAGTTTTACATCCTTATTTCAAGCCTTGATTGCGGATCGCCTCGCGAAGTGCCAATAGAGCGCTCCGTTCGGTCCGGGGTGTAGCGCAGCCTGGTAGCGCATCTGGTTTGGGACCAGAGGGTCGGAGGTTCGAATCCTCTCGCCCCGACCAACGGAAGGCCGCTGGATCATATGACCGGCGCGCGTTATGGCAGGGTTACAGACCCCGCCGTCACTAAGGATTTCGCCATGTTGGCTCGCATCTACCGCCCGGCCAAAACTGCGATGCAGTCGGGCAAGGCCAAGAGCCGCGACTGGCGGCTGGAATTCGAACCGGCGTCGGCGCGCACCATCGATCCGCTGATGGGCTGGACCAGCTCCACCGACATGAACGGCCAGGTTCGGCTGAGCTTCGAATCGAAGGAAGAGGCGATCGAATACGCCGAGCGTCACGGCATCGCCTTCCGTCTGCACGAGCCGAACGATCCGCCGGTGATCATCAAGGCCTATGCCGACAATTTCGCCACCAACCGCAAACAGTCCTGGACGCACTGACGCCTGACGTCTTGCCAGAGCGCCCATAGCTCAACCGGATAGAGCACCCGCCTTCTAAGCGGGATGTTGCAGGTTCGAGTCCTGCTGGGCGCGCCACCTCCGGAGCCTTCGAGGGGCTGATCCATGACCGACCATCAGACCTCGTGCGATCAAGCCGTCCGTGTCGCCGCACTCTACCGGTTCGCGCCGGTGGCCGACCCCGAAGCCGTACGCAGGACGCTTCAGGCGGTCTGCGACGCCGGTCAGGTGAGGGGGACCCTGCTCGTCGCGCCGGAGGGTCTGAACGGCACCATCGCAGGATCGGAGGCGGCCATCGCAGCGGTGCTGTCCACGATCCACGCCATGCCAGGATTCGAGACGCTCGAACTCAAATACGCCTGGACAGACGCCCTGCCGTTCCACCGGATGAAGGTGCGCGTCAAACGCGAGATCGTCACCATGGGACAGCCGGATCTGGATCCTGCGAATGGGGCGGGGGTCTACGTTGCGCCCACGGACTGGAACGCCCTGATCGCCGATCCCGAGACCTTGGTGATCGATACGCGCAACGATTATGAGGGCGAGATCGGCGCGTTCGAACGGGCCGTCCAACCCAATACTCGCAGCTTTCGCGATTTTCCCGACTGGTTCCGTAGCGAAGGGCGCGCCCTAATTGAGCAGACCGGCGCCAAGCGCGTGGCCATGTACTGCACCGGCGGCATTCGCTGTGAGAAATCGACGGCCTTCCTGAAGGCTGAGGGTGTGGAGAACGTCCACCATCTGGAAGGCGGCATCCTTCGCTATCTTGAGACAGTGGATGAGAATCAGAGCCTATGGCGGGGAGAGTGTTTCGTCTTTGACGAACGCGTCTCGGTCGGTCACCGCCTAAGCCAAGGTCCCCACACCTTGTGCCGGGGATGTCGTCTGCCAGTGGACGAGGCCGGTCGGGCTTCGCCGCACTACGTCGAAGGCGTGTGCTGCGAGCGTTGTCACGGCGCCCGCGATGAAATGCAACGGCAGCGATATGCCGAGCGTCACAGGCAGATGGAGATGGCCCGAGAACGCGGAGACACGCATCTGGGGAAAGCCCAGAGGGACTGAGATCAATTCAACGACCGGGCGGGCGAGGGAAGAAGGCGCTGGTGCGGGCGGCGTATGCCTCGAACGCCTTGGGTCGCGACTGTCGCATATGCTCTTCCAGCAAGGGCACGCCGGAGACCTGGGTCAGAAGCCAGTACATATAGGCTGGTCCGGTCAGCGCCAGCCAACCCCAGGGCCATGCACCGCTCAGATCGATGGCGAACACAGGCCAAGCGCACCAGCTCACCCATTCGAAAAAGTAGTTCGGGTGGCGTGACCAGGCCCACAGACCGACATCGCAGATTCCACCCTTGTTGGCCGGGTTGCGTTTGAAGGCCGCCAGCTGGCGATCGGAAACGGCTTCTCCAACCAGGGCTCCGACAAAGATTAGTGTCGCTACAGCATCTTGGAGCGTCAGGCCCGGCGCCGGGTTGCGTGCCGCCGCCATCACGCTGAGCGCCAAGAAGGCGGCGGCTCCGGCTTGCAACATAAGGAAGCCGAACATCTTGACCTGAAAACCGGCGCCCCAGTCCTTTCGTAGACGCGCGTAGCGAGCGTCTTCTCGCTCCTCGTGGGCGGCGCGAACAGCGATATGGGACCCTAGCCGCAAGCCCCAAAGGCCGATCAGAAGCGCCGCAAGATACTGGCGCAACGACGGAGCGGCGCCGTCGATGGGGAATAACGCGACGCCGACACCGGCCGCTCCCAGTCCAAGCGACCAGAAGGCGTCCGCCCAACCGCCTTGGCCCGTTCGTCTCTGAACCAGCCAGGCCGTAGACATGACGACAACGAGAAACAGGGCGGCGACACCCCAAATGGTCGCCAGCGCCGTCACAGGCGAACGAAGGGCTGGATCAGCTTGCCGACCCACCCATCCAGCTGAATCTGACCGTCAAGCGCGACGACGCACAGGCACGGCTCGTCCGACACCACACGGGGTTGGTGCAGCACATCCGGGTCCGCCTCTTCAAAGTCCCCCACATCGAACCGCTCGGTTTCGGTCGCATAGGCACCGGAGATGACGCAGGTCAACTCGACGCCGCCATGCGTGTGTTTTGGCGTCTCACGACCGGATTCGATCTTCAGAAGAATGACACGGCAATCCCCATCCCGCGGCGCATGGACGTCGCGCACACGCATGCCAGGCCCGACCCAGCGCCATGGACCCAACGCATAGCGTCGCAGCGGCTCGGGCAGCTCGGGCATGTCGTTCAACGGCGGGCTGTGTCTGGCCTTGCCGGCATCCGTCTCGATCCGCGCCATCGCCAAGGCGAGCGCATCATCCGACAAGGGGGAGGGGAGCGTCTCGTTCAAGAACTCGCCGCCGACGGATTGCAGGTCGCGCACCCAGGCGTCATTGGCCGGCCGCATCGCCAGATGCGCCGCCATCACCACAGCCTCGGGCGGGCTGAGCGTGCCGGCCGCATAGGCCAGCAAACGTTCCTCGGACGGATTGCGCTGAGGTTTCATCGCGCGGCCTCTTCAGACGGCGCGAGGATCAAACGAAGCTTGGTCATGGCGTTACGAATACGGGATTTGACGGTGCCGAGCGGCAGGCCGAGATGTTTGGCGATCTCGGAATGAGAGTTGTCCATGAAGAAGGCCAGACGCAGAACCTCGACATGGTCAGCGCTGAGCCGCGACAGAGCGTCACGCACGCGATCCGCGTCTTGCGACATCGACAGCAGTTCATCCGGCCGGCGGACGTCGTCCCCCGCCAGCTCGATTTCGGGCGTCGGCAAGGGTCGCGCGTCACGACGAAGCATGTCCAGCCGACGGTTGCGAGCGATGGTGAAAATCCACGTGGCGGCGCGCGCCTTGGACGAATCAAACAGATCGGCCTTGCGCCACACGGTCAGCATGGCGTCCTGCGCGAAGTCCTCGGCCGCGCCGGGCGTCGCGCCCGACTTGATCAACCAAGCCTTCAACCGTGGTGCGAAGTAGGCGAAGAGCGCAGCGAACGCGTCACGATCGCGCCTCAGGGCGATCTGTTCGATCAGCCGATCATGCAGCAGCGGATCAGGCAAGCTGTCGAGCGCCTTCACGCGGTTTGACCGACATGGCGTTGATGCGAAGGATAACGGCTCGGCATGCATGAACACTAATACGCTCAGCGGAAATGTCTGGATCAATCGCGATCCGAACATGACGGCGACCCGTAATCCGTTCATGCCTTAGCGACTGCGCTGCGGCGTATCTTTCGGAGTTTTCATGCCTCTGTCGTCCGCGACGCCCTCTGCCGAACGTCAAAAGATCGCTGTGGTCGGATCTGGCGTCGCCGCGCTGTCTTCGGCTTGGCTTCTGTCGAAACGCCATGACGTGACGCTTTACGAAAAGGGCGACCGCCTGGGCGGGCATTCCAATACGGTGATGGCCAGCGTGCCTTCTGGCGACATCGCCGTCGACACTGGCTTCATCTGCTTCAATGACGCGACCTATCCCAATCTGATCGCCCTGTTCGAGCATTTGGGGATCGCGACACGCGCGACGGATATGTCGTTCGCTGTCTCACTAGATGACGGACAGTTCGAGTATGCCGCGCCAGGCTTGTTTGCTCAGCGTCGGAATGCCCTGCGTCCTCGCTTCTGGTCGATGCTGAGCGAAATCCTGCGCTTCTATCGCGAGGCGCCAAAGGATTTGGCGGCGATGTCCGATTCTTCGCTGACGCTCGGCGACTATTTAAAGCGCGAAGGATTCAGCGAGGCATTCCGCGACGATCACCTGCTGCCCATGGCCGCCGCGATCTGGTCATCGCCGGCGCACACGCTGATGGACTATCCGGCCGAGTCCTTCATCCGTTTCTGCGGCAATCACGGCCTGCTGAAACTGGTGGGGCGGCCGCTGTGGCGCACCGTCGAGGGTGGCAGCCGCGTCTATGTCGAACATCTCGCTCGCGCCATCCGGGACATTCGGCTGGACCACGGCGTCACGGCGGTGCGGCGCAGCGACCAAGGCGTTTTCGTCCACGACAGCCGAGGCGGCGTCGAGCGCTACGACCAGGTCGTGATTGGATCCCATGCCGATCAGGCTCTGGCTATGCTGGCCGAACCGACGGCGCAGGAGAAGGTGCTGCTCGGCGCCTTCCGATACAGTCGAAATCTGACCGTCCTGCATACCGACGCCGGCCTGATGCCGCATCGCCGTCGCGCCTGGGCCAGCTGGAACTATATCGGCGCGGATGACGGCCTCTGCGTCACCTATTGGATGAACCGACTGCAAGGCCTGCCGGGCGACGACCTTTTCGTGACGCTCAACCCGCCACGTCCGCCGCGGGCCGACACGATTTTACGCAGCGAACTGTACGAGCACCCCATCTTCGATCCCGCCGCCATACAGGCTCAAAAGCAGTTGTGGAGCCTGCAAGGGCAGGGGGGCGTCTGGTTCTGCGGGGCCCACTTCGGCGCGGGCTTCCATGAGGATGGTTTGCAATCCGGCCTTGCCGTGGCCGAACAACTTGCCGGCGTGCGTCGCCCTTGGTCCGTCGCCAACGAAAGCGGTCGCATATATCTGACGACGCCGATGAGCGCGCAACTGGAACGCGCCGCGTGACACTCGGCTCGGCCCTTTATCGCGGCCGGGTCATGCACCGGCGCCTTCGACCCAAGATCCATAAGCTTAACTATCGCGTGTTTTGGCTTCTGCTTGACCTGTCGGAAATCGATGATGTGGACGCGCGCCTGCGCCTGTTTTCGCGCAATCGGTTCAATCTCTTGTCCTTCCACGACAAGGATTACGGAGACGGTTCCGGCGCGCTGCGTCCTCAGGTGGATGCGTGGATGGCTCAAGCCGGCATCGATCTGGAGGGCGGAACTGTCCGCCTGTTAACCATGCCGCGCGTCCTTGGATACGTCTTCAACCCGATCAGCCTCTACTATTGCCTTTGGCCCGACGGACGGTTGGCCGCCATGGTTTACGAGGTGACCAGCACCTTCGGCATCCGCCACGCCTACGTCATTCCGATCCCGATCGAAGATCAGGCCGCAGGCGTCATTCGTCAGGGGGCGGCCAAGGCGCTCTACGTGTCGCCATTCATGGGCATGGAGATGGATTACCAGTTCCGTGGCCATACGCCGGACGATCGCCTCGACATGACGATCGATGGGCTGGATGCCGAAGGCGTGCTGATCACCGCCGCTATGGCGGCCAAGCGGGAACGCCTAGAGGATCGCAACATCGCTGCCGCGACAGCAGCGATCCCGCTGATGACGTTCAAGGTGGTCGCAGCGATCCAGTGGGAGGCGCTGAAGCTTTGGCTCAAGGGCGTCGGTCTGACACAGCAGCCCAAACCGGCAGAATCGCCAGTGACTATTCAACGCCAGGCTCAAGAGAGCCGTTTGCGGCCTTGAGTAGCGCACTCACACTATCGCCTAAGATATATTATGTGAAGGCCGCCCAAGTTCGAAAGTGTTGCAGAGCTATCGTGCCCTGGAGCGCAAAGCCCCGCGGCGCAGCTATCAAAACGCGCAGCAGCGGGGCTTTAAGCGGTCCGCATCCACCGCTTTTCGCTTGATTCAAACTCTGCCTTACGGGACATGCCGGCTATCTCCCAGCATGTCTTTGCGTTGATGCATCTCGATCTTCCCGCGACCCTTACGGGTCCATTCTGTGCCGACTATCGCGGATTACCTCGATACTGCTCGACGATATGGATCGACGTGCTGAACGGCCATCTCGCTCAACCGACTCGTAACCGATACGCCAGCGCTGCCAATAGTCTGTACCTGCAAGCGGCCTCGATGGTACCCAGCGTCGACCTGGACGCCGTGTTGCTAGCGCCGGATTTCTCGGAGATCGAACGCGTCCTCTCGAGCAGCCTGCTGGCCCGACAGGCCGATCAAGATCTCCGGCACTGGCAGCTCGCTTGCCGCTTCACGTTTTCCATCCTCGAGAACTTAGTTGGTATCGATGATCCTGCGATGAAGCAGCGTCTGCGGGTCATGCGGCAGCGCTTTGCCCAGCTTCGCGTTCGCCCCAGGCGGCCCTCCAACCCGGGCCGTGCGTTGCCTTGGCTAGCAGTCGAAGATCTCTACGAAATCTTCGACCCTGCTTCTCCTCGCAACCCCTTCAGAACGCCGTCCAGCCGGTGGCGAAATTTCGTAATTTTTCTGGTTCTTGTGCAACTTGGTCTGCGCCGCGGTGAGGCTTTGAGCCTGACGGTGGATTCACTTAAGCAGCAATTCGACCCCAGCCTAGGCGAAGTGCGCCATTGGCTTGATGTCTGTCCTCCCGACCACAACGCCGACAGCCGGTCCCGAAAGCCGGCGCTGAAAAACCGTCATGCTGTCCGCCAGCTGCCCATACAACAGGTCTTGGCTGTGGCGATCGACACTTACGTGAGCCAGTACCGACCTGATGTGGGCCACGCCTTTCTGTTCTCCTCGGCCGAGGGCCATCCGCTTGCCCTGAGCTCGTTGGGCAGCGTCATAGATGTCGCTTCGAAGCAAATGTCTCCGCAGGCGTTTGCGGCGCTCAGGGATGAAGGCATCTCGAAAGTCTCGCCGCATGATTTCCGGCACACTTCGGCGGTCATCCGGATTCAGCGCTTCATGGACGCCGGCATGGAGTTGGAAGAGGCGCTCCACCGGCTTCGACCATTCTTCGGCTGGAAGCGGTCATCGGACATGCCTTTCCACTACGCTGGCGCGTACTTCGCCCCTCGCCACAGCAAGATCTGGGATGAGACCTTTGAGAGGAGCCTGACCGCTCTTCGCGCTGGATCCGGCCAATGACTGAGCAGCTGCCACTGTTCGAGGCGGTGCCCGCTCTTCCGCAGTTGCCGCCCCTTCCTAGCATCATCCGCTACTATGATGATTTCGATCGGATCGATCGGCGGCTGGATAGTCTCCATGAAGATACGTGGAATATTCACCGAAATGGTGAGGTAGATTGCTTTGCGTTTGGTGGCATTCCGGAGCCGGTCCGAAGCGTCGTTAAACGCGTGCTTTCTGAGACGCTCGTGGGTAACGCCACCACGACAGCGGCGAACTATTGGCGCTGCTGGGTCGCGTCGCCCACGGACTGCCTTTATGAGGGAGTTGTCTATGCAATACAGCAGAGCCCTGTGGAGTTTCGGTCCTGGTGGACCATGCAGGCTGTTGAACAACTGAGCCGTCATCAAGCACTCGCCTTCCGGCACCTACTCCATTGGCTCTGCCGCTGGGAGGTGGGCCAGTGGAGAAGTGCAGACGCCGCCCTCGTTCGCGCTTTGCCCGGCCACGCCTATCGGAAATACGCAGGCGTCAGAGATAGGTCGTCGATCCTCCCTTATGAGGCGAGGTCGACGATCGTCGCTTATCTCGATGAGCTCAGCGGACTTGCAGCGTCGGGGCAGTGTAC
>NZ_DAMBJX010000030.1:0-3257 GCF_032067225.1 Brevundimonas vesicularis
GGATGCCGGTGTAGGCCGTGACCGCATAGGTGCCCGACAACAGGAAGGGAATGCCGCTTTCCTTGAGCAGGCGCAGGCTCTCTTCATAGAAGGCCAGGGCGTCCGCCGGCGGCTCGAAGGTCGGTTCGGCGATCACGTCTGACATTGGCTGGGGCCCTTCGCTGGCAAGGGCGAGTAAACGGCGACGCTGAACGGCGGTTCCGCAATCCTACTTAGGTGGGCCGCTACGGGATCCTTAACCCCTGCGTGTCACCGTTACGTCATGGGACTGAAGTGGGTGAACGCAGAAGGCGGGCGCTGGCGGTTTTTCCGTCACGAGGCCGGCCGCGCGGCTGGGCCGTCGCCCTACGCCTATGTGGCCTTGTTCGCCCTGTGCCTGTCGGTCGCCCAGTGGAGCATGCATGCCTTCGGCGCCACGGTTCTGTGGCCGGCCAATGCGGTGCTTCTGGCCGCCGTCCTTCAGCTTCATCGTCGCCAGGCCATCGGCGTCATGCTCGCCTGCGCCGCGATCAACCTCGCCAGCAACATCGTGCGCGGTGACCCCGGCGTGATGATGTTCACCAATGTCGCCCTGAACCTGACCCAGGTTTGCGTCGCCGCCGTGCTGGCGCGCCGTTTTTGCGGGGCCGCGCTGGATATGCGCCGGCCTTGGCGTCTTTTCCGTTTCGCCGTCTTCGCCGCCGTGCCGGCGGTTTTGATCAGCACCCTGCTGGCGGGCGCAATCGCGGTGCTGATGAGCTGGAAGGTGCCGGGCACGCTGGCGTTCCGGATGCACCACCTGTTCGACATGGAACTGCTGGCGATGATGATCGTCACGCCGTCCTTGCTGTTGCTGGCGCGCAATCATCGTTTCAAAAACGACGCCCAAGCTTCGATCACCGAGGCGGCCGCCCTGCTGATGCTGGTCGGCGGCGTCACGCTTTGGGCCTTCACCCAGTCGTCGGCGCCGGTGATGTTCGCGGTGTTTCCGCCGCTGATCCTTCTGGCCTTCCGGCTGTGCCCGCCCACGACCGCCTGCGCGGTGGTGCTGGTCGCGGCCATCGGCGGCGCCGCCACGCTGAGCGGGCATGGGCCGGTCGTGCTGACCCGCCTGCCGTCCGATCTGGTTCTGGCGGCCCTGCCCGAAGTGATGCGCCAGATGAATGTGTTTCATCTGTTCCTGCTGTGCGTCGTGGGGTCGGTTCTGCCCATCACCACCCTGTCGACCGAGCGTCGACGGCTGACGGCGCGTCTGAGGGCGCGCACGGCGGCGGCGCTGGACGCCCTGGCCCGGGCCAGGCGCGCCGATGAGGCGAAGTCGCGCTTCCTGGCCTTGATGAGCCATGAGATGCGCACGCCCCTGACCGGGGTCACCGGCTATGCCGACCTGTTGTCGCGCTCCACCAGTCTGGACGCCGAGGGCCATCGGCAGGTCCATGCGGTGCGCCAGTGCGGCGAATCCATGCTGCGTCTGGTCGAGGACTTGCTGGAGATTTCGCGCGGAGGCGACGAGGTCGTGCTGAAGCCCGCCGATCTGCGCGCCTTGATCCAGGACGCCGTGGCGCCGGCGCGCGAGTGGGCCGAGATCCGCGGCCTGACGTTCGACCTGCACATCGCGCCGGACGCCGAGGGCTGGGTGCTGACAGACATGCGGCGTCTGCGCCAGATCCTGCATCACCTGACGCTGAACGCCTCGAAATTCACCTCGCACGGGGGCGTGGGCGTCACGGTTGATCGGAGCGAGGACCGGCTGCGGATCGCCGTGTCGGATACGGGCTGCGGCATGGACGCCGAGACTCTGGCGGGCGTGTTCCGCCTGTTCGAACAGGCGGACGCCTCGACCAGCCGCGCCCACGAGGGGGCGGGCGTCGGCCTGGCGCTGGCCAAGAGCCACGCCGAGCGCCTGAACGGAACCATCGTCGTCGAAAGCGTCCAGTGGCAGGGCTCGACCTTCACCCTGGAGATTGAGGCGCCGGTCGTGGTTCCGGTGGAGACGGAGAGCGGCGCGCCGCTGGACAGCCGTCGCATGAAGGTTCTGATCGTCGATGACCACCCCGCCAATCGCGATCTGCTGCGCATCATGCTGCAGGCCGCCGACTGCGACACCGCCGAGGCCTGCGACGGGCGCGAGGCGGTGAACGCCGCCTCGGCCGAGGCTTTCGATCTGATTCTGATGGATGTGCGCATGCCGGTGATGGATGGTCTGGCCGCCACCCGCGCGATCCGCGCCCTGGCCGATCCCGCCAGTCAGACGCCGATCCTGGCCGTCACCGCCGAGGCCATGCCCGAAGACGCCGCGCGGTGCCTGTCCGTCGGCATGGACGGCCATCTTGCCAAGCCGGTGACCCAGGCCAAGCTCTACGCCGCCATCGACGAGACGCTGAGCGTCGCCGCAACTCGCCTGGACGCCCAAGCCGCCTGAGCCGTCGCGCGCGGCTTCATCCCCAGGGGCGTCCCCAGGCCCGTCCCCAAGAATGTGCGGCACGGACACAACATCTAGCGGTCGAGATAAATTGTGATCGCAAAATAGACCTATTTCGACTTGGCGCCGGGACCATCGCATCGCATGGTGAATGCCTGTTTGGAATCGCTCTCAGGTCCAGTTCGATGAACGCCATCACTCCGATCATCCTCCCCGAGCGCGCCGGTCTTCTGACCCCGTCCGCCGCCTACAAGCCGTTCCGCTATCCGTGGGCGTTCGACATGTGGAAGAAGCAGCAGCAGGTCCACTGGATGCCCGAAGAGGTGCCGCTGGGCGAGGACATCAAGGACTGGGCGTCCACGCTGAACGACGGCGAACGCAACCTGCTGACCCAGATCTTCCGCTTCTTCACCCAGGCGGACATCGAGGTTCAGGACAACTACATGGAACGCTACGGTCGGGTCTTCAAACCGACCGAGGTCAAGATGATGCTGGCCGCCTTCGGCAATATGGAGACCATCCATATCGCGGCCTACGCCCTGCTGCTCGAAACCATCGGCATGCCCGAGAGCGAGTTCGGGTCCTTCATGGAATACGAGGCCATGCGGGACAAGCACGACTATATGGGCAAGTTCGGGGTCGACTCCGACGCCGACATTTGTCGGACCCTGGCCATGTTCGGCGGCTTCTCGGAAGGCGTTCAGCTGTTCGCGTCCTTCGCCATGCTGATGAACTTCCCGCGCCAGAACAAGATGAAGGGCATGGGCCAGATCGTGTCCTGGTCGGTGCGCGACGAGAGCCTGCACTGCGAAGGCATCATCAAGCTGTACCACGCCTTCAACAAGGAGACGGGCGC
>NZ_DAMBJX010000030.1:3267-22092 GCF_032067225.1 Brevundimonas vesicularis
CGTCACCAAGTCGGTCGCGGACGACATCGTCGACTGCTGCAAGACGGTGGTGAACATGGAGGACAAGTTCATCGACCTGGCCTTCGAGATGGGCTCGGTGCAGGGCATGACCCCCGAGGACATCAAACAATATATCCGCTTCATCGCCGACTGGCGCCTGCGCCAGCTGAAGCTGCCGGAAGTGTTCGGCGTGACGGAAAACCCGCTGCCGTGGCTGCAATCGTTGCTGTCGGGCGTCGAACACGCCAACTTCTTCGAGGCCCGCGCCACCGAATATTCCAAGGCGGCGACGCAGGGCGACTGGCACGGCGCCGACGGCGTCTGGAGCGAGTTCGATCGCATGATGGCGCGCCGCGACATGAGCATGGTCGCGGGCTGACCGGCCTCAAGCCGCGAAGCGACAGGCCGGGGGAATAGTCGGCCTCAAGCAGCGCCAAGCACGGTAGGCCCAACAAAAATGGGAGAGCACGCCATGAGCGAAGAGATCGTCTTCTACACCAACCCCATGTCGCGCGGACGCATCGTCCGCTGGATGCTGGAGGAGGTGGGCCAGCCCTATCGCACCGTCGTGGTCGACTATGCGGCGATGAAGTCGCCGGACTATCTGGCGATCAATCCGATGGGAAAGGTGCCGGCCATCGCCCATCGCGGCGTCGTCGTGACCGAATGCGCCGCAGTCTGCGCCTATCTAGCCGACGCCTTTCCTGAAGCCGGCCTGGCGCCGTCGACGGACGATCCGCTACGCGGCCTTTATTATCGCTGGATGTTCTTCGCCGCCGGGCCGGTCGAGGCGGCGGTGACGGCCAAGTCTCTGGGCCAACTGCCGCCGCCCGAGAAGTCGACCATGGTCGGCTACGGCTCGTTCGATCAGGTGATCGACGGGCTGGAACATGCGCTGGATCGCAGTCCGTGGATCCTTGGCGAGCGGTTCAGCGCCGCCGACGTCTATGTCGGCAGTCAGATCGCCTGGGGGCTGATGTTCAAGAGCCTGCCTGAACGGCCGGCCTTCACGGCTTATGCCGAACGGATCACGACACGCCCGGCCGCTGTGCGCGCCCGCGAAATCGACGACGCGCTGATCGCCGAGGCGAAAGCCAAGGCGGACTGATGACGTTTACTGCGCCGGCGCGACCCACGCCGGTCGGGCGGTGCAGGCGGGGCGGAAACCCGTGCGGCACAGTCGCACCTGTTCCTGCCAGGCGGCATAGTCGCGGTCGTATTTCTCCTGGGCCAAGCGGGCGGTCTCGGCGGCGGCGCGCGCCTGTTCCTCGGCCTGGCTGACCTCGATCTGATGACGGGCCAAGGCGGCGTCGTAGTTCAGCCGGTTGTCGGCGTCGGTCTTGTCGGCCAGCGCGTTCTGGGCGGCGATCTCGTCGTTCAGAGCGCGGGTGGTGCGCAGTTCCTCTTCGGTCTGCTGGGCGTCGCTGGCGCGATGATAGGCCTCGCCCCGCGCCTTCAGCAGGGCGTTGCGGCTGGCGGGATCGGCCGGGTCGGGCAGGGCGCGCTGATCGCGATAGGGGTCGGCGGTCGCTGGCGCCGTCGTCGTCTGGGCGGCGACGGGCGCGGTCAGGGCGGCGGCCAGCAGGGCGGCGGCGACGGCGGTGCGAACGATCATGACTGTCTCTCCCGAGGCCAAGGCGCTCTACGCAGCTTGGCCATTGTGATCCTGCTGCACAACGCCGCAGCGATGAAAAGGTGGCGAAAGGCTCGGCTTCGCGTCATGGTCGATCTCTCTCGACCGCAGCCTATCCGAGAAGACCGATGATCCTGAGCACCGCGTCCGGCGACTTCCCTATTCCTGCGGATGTCGCGCGCCAGTTGCCGAACGTGCCGGCTCTGCCCGATACGACCGCCGTGGACGCCCGGCTTCAGATCGATGACTTCCGCCATTGGCTGGACGCCTCGCCCGAGCACGCCATCGACTATGAGCGGCTGCGGCGCTGGCATCTGGTCCAGGAGGAGCTGGCGGCCCAGGCCAAGGCGGAGAACCGGCTCTTCGTCGTGTCCGACGACGGTCTGGAATAGGGCGACGCTGGAACGTCTTCGAGCGCGGGGGATTTCGGCAACATCCCCTTGCCCCCGGAGACTTTCATGTTCCAATCAATCGGTTACGGCGCAAAGACCGCCCGGTCCAAGCTCGAGCCCATGACGTTCGAGCGCGACGATCCCAAGCCCAACGAGCTGGTGATCGAGGTTCTTTACGCCGGCGTCTGCCACTCCGACATCCACCAGGTCAAAAACGAATGGGCCAACACGGTCTATCCGTGCGTGCCGGGCCACGAGATCGTCGGGCGGGTCAAACAGGCGGGCGCCGAGACTTCGCGCTTCAAGGAAGGCGATCTGGTTGGCGTCGGCTGCATGATCGACAGCTGCCGCCAATGCGAAGCCTGCAACGCCGGCGATCAAAACTACTGCGAGGGTCCGAACAGCTGGTTGGCGACCTATAACGGCCCCATGACGCCAGCGGCCGAGACCGAAGACGGCGCCAACATGTACGGCCGGGACAATACCTACGGCGGCTATTCCGATGTGGTGGTCGTGCCCGAGGACTTCGTGTTGCGCATCCCCGAAGGCCTGGACCCCAAGGCGGCCGCGCCCATCCTGTGCGCCGGCGTGACCACGTGGTCGCCGCTGAAACACTGGGGCGTCAAGGCGGGGGACAAGGTCGCCGTCCTGGGCTTTGGCGGTCTGGGCCATATGGCGGCCAAGCTGGCCAAGGCTCTGGGGGCGGAAGTGACCGTCCTGACTTCGACGCCGGAGAAGATCGAGGACGCCAAGCGGCTGGGCGCCGACGCGGCCCATATCGAGACGGACAAGACGGCCCTGGCGCCCCTGGCGGGGACGTTCGACTTCATCCTGTCCACCGTGCCCGAGAAGCACGAGATCGGCGCCCTGTTGGACCTGATGAAGCGCGATGCGGCCTTCATCGTCGTAGGCAATCTCGATGTCGTGGACGGGGTCGATAACTCCAAACTGGCCTTCAAACGCCAGACGGTCGGCGGCTCC
Organism: Brevundimonas vesicularis; assembly: GCF_032067225.1. Lineage (GTDB taxonomy): Bacteria > Pseudomonadota > Alphaproteobacteria > Caulobacterales > Caulobacteraceae > Brevundimonas > Brevundimonas vesicularis_F. The sequence continues at coordinate 6,274 of NZ_DAMBJX010000030.1, forward strand.
TTGATCGGCAATCTTCAGGAAACCCAGGACGTCTTGGACTTCTGCGCCGCCAACGGCGTGGCCCCCGAGGTCGAAATGATCGACATCGCCGAGATCAACGACGCCTATGTGAAGATCGAGAACGGCGAGGCGCGCTACCGCTACGTCATCGACATGGCGACCCTGAAGGCGGCCTGATCGCCTAGCCGGGCAGGCGCAGTTCGAAGGCTGCGCCTGTTCCGTCGGTCTCGACCAGCCGCAGGTCGCCGCCGTGAAGGGCGGCCAGTTCGCGCGAGATGGTCAGGCCCAGGCCCGAACCGTCCGAGCTCTTTGAGCTCACAAAGGGTTCGAACAGGCGTTCGGCCAGACGCGGCGGAATGCCGGGGCCGTCGTCGGCGATGCGCACGACGCAGAAGCCGTCCTGACCAAAGGCGCTGACGGTGATGGCGCCCTTGCCGCGTCGCTCGGGCGGACGCGTCGGATCGGCCTCGATGGCCTGACGGGCGTTGCGCATCAGATTGACCAGGATGCGATACAGCTGATCCGGGTCGGCTTCGACGGCGAACCGGGGCGGCAGCTGTTTGACCAGGCGCACGCCGTCGGGGTCCAGTCCGGCGTCCTCGGCCGCCAGGGTCAGAGCCTTGGTCAGGACGACGCGGGTCTTCTGGGGGGCAGGCTCCTCGCTCTTTCCGTACTCCAACACATTGCGGGACAGGCCGGCGGCGCGACTGAGCGCGCGCTCCAGCCGGGGCAGAGCCTTGGCCACCTGCGGGTCGGCGGAGGTCGCCAGCCGCTCGGACGCCATCTGGGCCGAGGTCAGCATGTTGCGCAGGTCGTGGTTGATCTTGGCCACCGCCTCGCCCAGCGCGACTAGACGCGCGCGAGAGCGCAGGGAATGGCGCACCTCCTCCTGCATCCGGCTGAGTTCGCGCTCGACGCGGCCGATCTCGTCGTGGCGATCGGACGGCGCCTCGGCCTCGCTCTCGGGATCGGCGGCGAAACGCTCCATCGAGCGGGTGACGCGACGAAGCGGCCGCAGCACCAGCAGGGCCAGACCGCCATACAGCAGCGCGCCCGCCGTCACCGACACCAGCAGGGACACCAGCAGGCTGTTCAGCAGGAAGGCACGCAGTTCCAGCTTCAACGGCTGGGCGGGGGTGACGATCTCGATGAAGTCGCCCGAGCGATAGCGCGGCTTGGCCTGAACCCTCAGCGAGCGGTCCGGATGTCCGAACAGGGTGCGCCAAGGGTCGGTCAGGCGCGACCAGCTGTCCTGACGCCTGAGGTCGATCAGTTCGGGCGCGCGGGGCAGGTTGGGGGCCTGAAGCAGCAGGCGGCGCACGCCTTGCTCTGTCAGGGCGACCGCCTGAACCCCGCCGATCCGCATCAACTCGGCGGCCGTGTCGTCCTCGACCGCGCTATAGGGCAGGGCTTCGACCCCGACCGAGGCGAGTTCGGCGGCCTGGAGCCGGTCGCGCAGCCAGCGCTCATGGAAGGCCGCCAGGTTCGGGCCCAGGATCAGAGCCTCGACCGCCAGGGTGAAGGCGACGGTCAGCAGCAGCAGCCGCGCCGACAGACCGTCGGGCGCGCGCGGGGTCAGGCGCTCGCGCCAGAGATTGGCCTGGTCCGGCGTCAGGTTCAGCCGCGCCGCGATCCGGTCGAACAGGACGCTCATGCCGCCGTCGCCCCGATCCGCCGTGCACGGATCATCTGGAACAGCTTGATTCCGATGGGCAGCAGCAGGGACAGGAAGACCACGCCCATCAACGGCCAGAAGAACTGTTGCAGCAGCATCGGCAGGTCCGGCCGAACGCCGGCGCGCAGCAGGTCGCCCAGCTGCGATCCGATCCAGGTATAGATGAAGGTGGATGGCAGCAGGCCGATGAAGGTGGCGATGATGTAGGGCCTGAGCGGCACCGCCATCATCCCCGCCGTCGCGTTGACCAGGACGAAGGGCACGCTGGGGATCACGCGCAAGGTGAACAGGGTGGTGAAGGCGTTGCGGTCGATGCCCTTGGCCAGCCGATCCATGAAGCCGGCGTCGGCCTCGAACTTGGCGCGCAGCCACGAACCGATCGAGGTGCGATAGACATAATAGATGACGACCGAACCGATGGTGGCTCCCGTCGACTGGGCCAGGGCCCCGACATAGGGGCCGAACATCATCCCGCCCAGCAGGGTCAGGAAAACGGGTCCGGGAATGGTCGAGGCGGTCGCCAGGGCATAGACGGCGATGAAGGCGACCAGCGCGATCCACCAGTTCTGTTGCGCATAGGCCTGAAGGTTCAGCCCGTGCTCGCGGATCAGATCCATCGACAAATAGCGGTTCCAGCCCAAGGCGAAGAAGGCGATCACCAGGCCGGCGATGGCCGCCAACGGCGCCAGCCGCAGGGCCCATTCCTTCGCCGTTCGTTTCGCCATCCGTTTCATCGTCCCGAAATGCCGTCCGAGCGTTGACTCACGCGGACATGCGACTTATACGCCCGCCCTTCCTGCGGCGGACGCCTCTTGCCCCGTCGCCCAACCTTTTAACGTCAGGAGCCGACCGTGAAGCGGACCTATCAGCCGTCGCGACTCGTGCGCAAGCGCCGTCACGGCTTCCGCAGCCGGATGGCCACCAAGAACGGCCAGAAGATTGTTGCGCGCCGTCGCGCCAAGGGCCGCAAGCGCCTGACGGCGTAAGCGGCTTACGCGTCCGGATCTTTTGGACGCATGAGCGACCCTTTACAGATCAAGCGTCTGTTGCGGCGGCCCCAGTTCCTGGCGGCCGCCAAAGGCGTTTCCGAGGCGCGCGGCGCCGTGGTGATTCAGCGGCTGGAGCGCGGCGACGGTTCGCCGCACATCGGCCTGGGCTTCACCGCCACCAAGAAGATCGGCGGGGCGGTTCAGCGCAACCGCGCCAAACGCCGTCTGCGCGAGGCCGCACGGGCCATGCTGGCCCAGCATGGCGTGCCCGGAAGCGACTATGTCTTCATCGCCCGCATGGGCACGACCGAGCGTGCGTGGGACCGTCTGCTTGACGACGTGAAATCGACGCTTACAAGGCTGGCGACACCCAAGGCCAACAGGCCTTCGCACGCCCGCGCCCCCTCCGGCCAGGACCGCCAGAATCCATGAAAAACGAAAACACGCGCAACACGATCATCTTCATCGTGTGCTCGGTCCTGATCATGGGGATCTACTATTTCGCCGTGCTGCGTCCGCAGGCCGAGCGCCGCGCCGTGCAACAGCAGGCCCAGGCCGAGCAGTCGCAGACCGCTAACAACGCCGCGCGCACGGCGCTGAGCCCGCAGGGCCCGACCTTCGTCACCGACCGCAGCCAGGCGCTGAGCACCGCCGCGCGCGTGCCGATCCAGTCCGGCACGCTGAAGGGGTCGCTGTCGCTTCAGGGCGGCCGGATCGACGACCTGTTCCTGACCGACTACCGCGAGGTTCAGGACAAACCCCAGCCGGTGGAGCTGTTCCGCCCGCAGGGAATGCAGAACGCCTACTTCGCCCAGTTCGGCTGGACCGGCCCCAATGTCGCCGGCGGCGTGCCCGGACCCAATACCGTCTGGCGCCTGACCAATGGTTCGACCCTGACGCCGACGACTCCGGTCACCCTGACGTGGGACAACGGCCAGGGCCTGCGCTTCACGCGCGTGATCTCGGTCGACGACAAATACGTGTTCTCGGTGCAGGACACGGTCCAGAACCTGGGCACGCAGGCGATCACCATCGCCCCCTACGGCAGCGTCCAGCGCCAGGGCGTGCCGCCCGCAGCCGGCTCGTCGCACATCGTCCACGAGGGCGCGATCGGCACCTTCGGCAAGCCGGGCGACTACCGGACCGAGCAGAAGAAATACAAGGACTGGTTGAAGGAGCCGCGGATCGAGAATGCCTCGACCGGCGGCTGGCTGGGCATCACCGACAAATACTGGCTGGCGGCCCTGCTGCCCCAGCAGAACGAGGCGGTCGAAACCGAGTTCCGCGTGCGCGACCTGAACGGCGCCCAGCAGCTGGAAGCCAATGTCCTGGGCACCACCCGCACCATCCAGCCCGGCGCGACAGCGACCGAGACCCAACGCCTGTTCGCCGGTGTCAAGCGCGCCGAGGTGCTGAAATCCTATGAGCAGAGCCTGAACCTGCCTCGCTTCGTCTATGCGATCGACTGGGGGATGTTCTGGTTCCTGACGCGTCCGATCTTCTGGATCCTGGAGAACGTCTATGGCCTGGTCGGCAGCTTCGGCGTCGCCATTCTGGCCCTGACCGTCATCGTCAAGCTGGTGATGTTCCCGCTGGCCAACAACGCCTACGCCTCGATGTCCAAGATGCGGAACCTCCAGCCCAAGATGGAGGAGATCAAAAAGAAATTCAAAGACGACCCGCAGAAGCAGCAGCAGGAGACGATGGCCCTGTATCAGCGCGAGAAGATCAATCCGGTCGCCGGATGCCTTCCGCTGGTGCTGCAGATCCCGGTCTTCTACGCCCTGTACAAGGTGCTGACCGTAACCATCGAAATGCGTCACCAGCCGTTCTTGGGCTTCATCCATGACCTGTCGGCGCGCGACCCGTCGTCGATCTGGAACCTGTTCGGCCTGATCCCGTGGGATCCGGCGATGGCGCCGCTGATCGGCGGCCTGTTGGCCGGCCCGCTGCACCTGGGTCTGCTGGCGATCGCCTATGGTCTGACGATGTGGCTGCAGACGGCGATGAACCCGCCGGCGGCCGATCCGGTCCAGCGCCAGATCTTCCAGTTCATGCCGCTGCTGTTCACCTTCATTATGGCGCCGTTCGCGGCGGGTCTGCTGATCTACTGGGCCTGGTCCAACATCCTGACCATCCTGCAGCAGTATGTGATCATGCACCGCTACAAGGCCGAGAACCCGATCGATACCTTTTTCGCCCGGTTCAAGAAGTCACCGGCGTGATCGACGAGACCGAGTTCACGCCCGAGGACATCGAGGCGGCGCGCGTCCTGTTCGCGCGGCCTGCGACCTTCGTCATGGGCGCGGCCAAGATCGAGCAGTTGCCCGACCCCGATCTGCCCGAGATCGCCTTCGCGGGCCGCTCGAACGTGGGCAAGTCCAGCCTCATCAACGGGCTGGTGGGCATGCACAAGCTGGCCCGCGCCTCGAACGAGCCGGGCCGCACGCGCGAGGTCAACTTCTTCGACCTGGACGGCCGGATGCGTCTGGTCGACCTGCCCGGCTATGGCTGGGCCAAGGCGTCCAAGACCACGGTCAAGAAGTTCCAGGATCTGGGCCGCGACTATCTGCGCGGCCGGGTGACGCTGAAGCGGGTCTATCTGCTGATCGACAGCCGCCATGGGCTGAAGTCGGTGGATGCGGAGGCGCTGGATGCGCTGGACCTGGCCGCCGTCAGCTATCAGATCGTCCTGACCAAGGCCGACAAGCTGAAGAAGGGCGAGGGCGAGGCCGTGCAGGCCGCGACCCTGAAGGCGATCTCCAAACGCCCCGCCGCCTTCCCGGTGGTGGCCCTGACCTCGTCGGAAAAGGGTCTCGGTCTGCCCGAACTGCGCGCCGAGATCATGCGCACGACGAGCGCGACGCTGGATTAAAGGCTTCATCGTCGGGTCAGGCTCGAGCATGACGGCAAAGAGAAAAGGCCCGGAGATCGCTCTCCGGGCCTTCGTCGTTTCGGCTTGTCGTCGCCCTACTGGGCGGCGGGGGCCGCCGCGCGGACCTCGACAGGGATGCCCAGGGCGTCCAGTTGCGGCTTGACCACCGAGGCGTCGCCGACCACGACCCAGACGAACCTGGACGGGTCGATGGCGGCCTTGGCGGCGGCGTCCAGCTGGGCTGCGGTCAGGGCGTTGGTGCGTGCCGCGATGGTTTCCGGATAGTCGTCCGGACGGCCCAGCAGGGCGTTGGAGCGCATGGCGCCCAGGACGGCGGCCGAGGTCTCGTAGCTGCCGGCCAGACGGCGGGTGTTGCCGTTGATCGTGCGTTGAAGCTCCTCGGGCGTCACGCCCTTGCCGCCCGACAGGAAGTCGTTGAACTGCTGGTTCAGGGCTTCGATAGCCGGGCCGGTCTTGTCGGCCTGGACCGGGGCGGTGACCAGATAGGGCACGCGTCCGGCGAACGGATTGACCGAGGCGTTGACGCCGTAGGACCAGCTCTTGGTCTCACGCAGATCCGAGTTGATGCGCGACAGGAAGTCGTTGCCGAGCACATTGTTCGCCGCGTTCAGCACCAACAGGTCGTCGGTGCCCGACAGGCCCAGGACCTCGCCGCCCATGATGTAGGACTGGGGAGATTGCGGGCGGTCGATCAGCACGATCTTGGGCGTCGCGGCCGGGATCGGGGCCGAGAAGTCCTTGACGGCCTTGGCCGATGCGGGCGGCACCCATTGACCGAAGGCGCTGTCCAGGATCGGCGTCAGCTCGGCCAGGGGCCGGTCGGAGACGACGAACAACTTGGCGTTGTCCGGGCGGATCCACTTGGCGTAGTCGGCGCGGATATCGGCGTCGGTGATCGCCTTGACGCTGGCCTCGTCGCCATTGCCGCTGAACGGACGGCCATAGGGGCTGTTCGGCCCATACATCAGTTCCGGCAAGGCGCGGCTGGCCAGGGCGGCCGGCTGGGTCCGCTCGGCGGCGATGCGCGACAGGCGGGTGGCGCGCAGGCGCTCCAGCTCGGTCGGGGCGAAGGCGGGATTGCGCACCACCTCGGCCATCAGATCCACCGAAGGCTTCAGGTTCGGCGTCACCGCCGACAGCTGCACGACCGAGCTGTCCATCGTCGCCCCGGTGGTGATGGTTGCGCCCAGGGCTTCCTGAGCCTCGGCCAGCTGCGTGGCGTTCAGGGTGCGCGTGCCCTCGTCCATCAGGTCCAGCATCAGGGTCTGCAGACCCAGTTTGGAGCGGTCGTCGGCGGCCAGGCCGGCGTCGAAGTCGAGCGCGATCTTCGTCGTCAGGGTGGCGTCGCGCTGGGCGTAGATCACCTCCATGCCGTTCGACAGGCGGGTGCGCTCGACGGCCGGGAAGTCGACGTTGGCGACCTGACCGATCTCGGGCTTGGGCATGCGCGGCTTGCGCTCGATTTCCGGGGCCGGGGTGCGGTTGGCGCCGGACGGCGCGGCGGCCGCCTCCTGATAGGCTTCGCGCTGGCCGGGCAGGGTGGTCAGCGTATAGGCCGGACGGGTCAGCCACTTCTGCATCGCCGCCTTGACCTGGGCCGGCGTGACGGCGGCGTAGGCGGCCAGCTCCTTCTTGTAGAACTCCGGATCGCTGGCATAGAGCTGGCCCTCGGCGAGCGCCGTGGCCTTGCCGCCGAAGCCGCCGACCTGTTCCAGGCCCTGGATGCGACGCGAGGCGTATTGGGTGACGACGCGGTTGATCTCGTCCTGCGTGGGGCCGTTCGCGATCAGGCCGTTCAGGATTTCACGCATCCGCGCCTCGACGGCGGCGGGGTCTTCGCCCGGCTTGATCGTGGCGCTCATCTCGAAGATGCCGACGCGGTGGAAGGCGCTGTTGCCGGCGCTGGCCGAGACGGCGGTCTGCTCGCCGCGCACCAGCTCATTGTCCAAGCGCGAGGAGGCCAGGCCGCCTAGGACCGATGCGGCGACGCTGAGCGGCACCGAATCCGGGTCCAGCATGCCGGGAACGGCCCAGCTGACCTCGACCTGGGCGTTCGAGACGCGGTCATGGGTGGTTTCGCTGAGCGGGGCGGACAGGGTCGGCACCGGGGCCTGGGCGGGATTGTTCACCGGACCCTTGGCGATCGGGCCGAAGTATTTGTCGGTCAGTTCACGCGCCTTGGCGGGGGTAATGTCGCCGGCCAGCACCAGAACGGCGTTGTTGGGGCCATAGTTGGAGGTGAACCAGTCGCGCACCGTCTGCATCGAAGCGGCGTCCAGGTCGGCCATCGAACCGATGGTCGAGTGGCGATAGGGGTGGCCTTCGGGGAACAGGGCTTCCAGTTGCTTGTATTGGTTCAGGCCATAGGGCTGGTTGTCGCCCTGGCGCTTTTCGTTCTGGACGACGCCGCGTTGCAGATCGAGCGTCTCCTGGCTGATGGCGCCCAGCATGTAGCCCATGCGGTCGCTTTCCATGAACAGGGCCTGTTCCAGCGCCGGAGTCGGGACCGTCTCGAAATAGTTGGTGCGGTCGAAATAGGTGGTCCCGTTCATGTCGGTCGCGCCCATGTTGCGCATCGGCGTGAAATAGCTGCCGGGCGCATTTTCCGAGCCGCCGAACATCAGGTGTTCGAACAGGTGGGCGAAGCCGGTCTTGCCGGCCGGCTCGTCCTTGGAGCCGACATTGTACCAGACCGAGACGGCGACGACGGGAGCCTTGTGATCCTCATGGACCAGGACGGTCAGGCCGTTGTCGAGGGTGAACTTGGTGTAGGGGATGTCGACTTCGTTGATCAGCTGCGACACCGGCGCGGCCTGGACGGCGGGCGCGGCGGCCTGACCGGCGGCCTGGGCGGCGGGTGTAGAGGCCGCGGAGGCCCAGACGGGCGTTGAAACCGCCAGAAGGGCGGCGGCGGCGACGAGAGAGCCAGTGCGGCGCATGCGATATCCTCGGGATTGCAGTTGGAGGGGACCATAACGCCGGTCTGCGGTCTGGCAACGCGACCAAATGGAACATGACGAAAGGTTCATGTTCTCCCCCGCGCGACCCGGAAAAGGTTGCATCGCCGCACCCCCGGTCTTATGCGCGCGTCAACTCCCCGACTGACCGCCCCTTGCTGAAAGAGCCGCCATGTCCGCCCCCGCCGACAAGCCCGTCAAGAAAGTCGTCCTCGCCTATTCGGGCGGGCTGGACACCTCGATCATCCTGAAGTGGCTCCAGACCGAATATAACGCCGAGGTGGTGACCTTCACCGCCGACCTGGGCCAGGGCGAAGAGTTGGGCCCGGCGCGCGAGAAGGCGCTGAAGCTGGGCATCAAGCCCGAGAACATCTTCATCGACGACCTGCGCGAAGAGTTCGTGCGCGACTTCGTCTTCCCCATGTTCCGCGCCAACGCCCAATATGAGGGCGACTATCTGCTGGGCACCTCCATCGCCCGCCCCCTGATCTCCAAGCGCCAGATCGAGATCGCGCGTCAGGTCGGCGCCGACGCCGTCTGTCACGGCGCGACCGGCAAGGGCAACGATCAGGTCCGGTTCGAGCTGGGCTACTATGCGCTGGAGCCCGACATCCGCGTCATCGCGCCGTGGCGCGAGTGGGAGTTCCGCAGTCGCGAGGCCCTGCTGGACTTCGCCGAGAAGAACCAGATCCCCATCGCCAAGGACAAGCGCGGCGAGGCGCCCTTCAGCGTCGACGCCAACCTTCTGCACTCCTCGTCCGAGGGCAAGGTGCTGGAAGACCCGGCGGTCGAGGCCCCCGAGTTCGTCCACCAGCGCACGATCAGCCCAGAAGACGCGCCGGACGTGGCGACGGTCATCGAGATCGGCTTTGAAAAGGGCGACGCCGTCTCGATCAATGGCGAGGCCATGTCGCCCGCCACGATCCTGACCGCCCTGAACCAGTATGGCCACGACAACGGCATCGGTCGCCTGGACCTGGTCGAGAACCGTTTCGTCGGCATGAAGTCGCGCGGCGTCTATGAGACCCCCGGCGGGACCATCCTGATCGCGGCGCACCGCGGCATCGAAAGCATCACCCTGGACGGCGGCTCCATGCACCTGAAGGACCAGCTGATGCCGAAGTACGCCGAGCTGATCTACAACGGCTTCTGGTTCTCGCCCGAGCGCGAGATGCTTCAGGCCGCCATCGACAAGAGCCAGGAAAACGTCTCCGGCACGGTCAAGGTCAAGCTGTACAAGGGCAATGTCTCGGTCATCGGCCGCGAAAGCCCCAACAGCCTGTACGATCAGGATCTGGTGACGTTCGAAGAAGGCGTCCAGGCCTATGACCACAAGGACGCGGCCGGCTTCATCAAGCTGAACGCCCTGCGCCTACGCGTCCTGGCCAAGCGCGACGCGCGCAAGAGCTAGGGCGTCTTATCCGACCGAGCGATCCTCAAGATCGCCCGGTTTCGGTCGTCCGTGACCCAGAGCGATCCGTCGGCGGCGACGGCCAGCACGACCGGCGCGCCGCGCGGCTGACGGCCTGCGACCGTGTCCCAGCCCGGCGTCAGAACCTTGCCGCGCAGGCTGGGCGCGCCGGCGGGATAGGGCAGGGCGCCGCGCGGATAGATGGCGTAGCGACCGCCGATGTCGGTCAGGGGGCGGCCCTCGCCGTCCGTCTCGGCCGCCACGATCCGGCCGCCCGCGCGACGATAGCCGTGCCAGCTCATCAGCAGCCGGCCGCGCAGTTCGGGGAACATCGCCCCATCGTAATAGATCAGGTCCAGCGGCGCGGCGTGGGGCGGCAGCAGGGCGACCGGGCGGTCGCGCTGGCCGCATCGCGTCTGGGCCGCGCTCCAGCCCGGCAGGGGCGTCGCCAGATCGACGCAATAGGGCCAGCCGTAATGGCCGCCCTGACGCAGGACATTGATCTCGTCATAGGGATGGTCGGGCGTGGTCAGGTCGACCGAGTTCTCGCCTTGCAGGATCGTGCCCGACGGGTGCCGCACGAGGGCGATGGAGTTGCGCAGGCCGGAGGCGAAGACGGTGCTGTCCTCGGCCCAGCGGCCGTTGCCCAGATAGGCGTGACGCCGCACTTGGGCCGTCGCCGCGCTGTCGATGCAGGCGCCCGCCGCATTGGCGCGCGCTCTGCCCCGCGCATCCACGCAGCGGTCGCTGGGGGCGCCGACATTGACCAGCAGGTCGCCGTTGGCGTCGAAGACGAAGCTGGACAGCGGGTGGCGATTGGCGTGCAGCCGATTGTCGGGCAGGTCGCCGATCACGGTGCGCACCGTCGCCGCCGGACCGGCCGCGTCGGGGTCCAGCATCAGGATGCGGTTCATCTCGGACACATAGACGCGCCCGTCCGGCCCGCGCGCCGCCGTGTGCGGCATGTTCAAGCCTTGGGCCAGCCGTCGCCAGCGCGGCGCACCGTCGGCGCCGAACGACAGCCGCCAGATCGCGCCATTGCCCGGATACCAGTTGCCGAGATCCGTCACCAACCAGTCGCCGTTGGGTAGCGCCAGCAGGCCGCGCGGCATTCGCGGTCCCTCGGCCCCCGCGCCCTGCCAGACCAGTCCCAGGCAATAGCCGGGCGCCATCCGCACGCTGGTCATGGGGCGACCGCTGCAGTCGCCATCGGTGGCATAGGCGGCTTGGGCCACCCTCGCGCTGGCAGGCGCGGCGACCAGCAGGGACAGCAGGGCCAGCAGGCGGATGGTCTTCATGACGCCAGAAGCCCCGACAGACGGTCCAAGATCAAGCGCGGCGTCAGATCAGGCCCTGCTCGCGCGCCGCCGCCGTCAGGTCGTCGCGAAACTCCGGCGCGGCCAAGGCGATCAGGGCGCGGGCGCGCTCGCTGGACGACTTGCCCTTCAGATTGGTCCAGCCGTGTTCGGTGGCGACGATGTGCGTGTCGTTGCGCGGGGTGGTGACCGGCCCGTCCAGACGCGCGACGATGCGAGAGGCCGTGCCCTTCGCCGCCGTGGAATGACAGGCGATGATCGACTTGCCGCCCTCCGATCCATAGGCGCCGCGCACGAAGTCCAGTTGACCCCCGGCGGCCGTGAACTGGCGCCCGTTCAGAAACTCCGAGCAGCAGGCGCCGGTCAGGTCGACCTGAAGCGTGGCGTTGACCGAGATCATCTTCGCATTGCGCGCGATCACGGCGGGGTCGTTCACATAGGAGACCGGATGGGCCTCCATGCCGCGATTGCCGTCCAGGAAATCATAGGTGTTGAGGTCGCCCATCGAGAAGGCGAAGACGCCCACGCCGGGATGCAGGGTCTTGCGGGCATGGTTGGCCACGCCGGCCTGCATCAGCTCGACCAGGCCGGGCGTCAGCATCTCGGTGTGAACGCCCAGATCGCGGTGGTCCATCAGGGCGTCGCAGACGGCGTTGGGCAGGGCGCCGATCCCCATCTGAAGCGTCGCCCCGTCCTCGACCAGGCCGGCGATAATGCGGCCGATGGCCAGGTCCGCCGGCTGAGGCTCGGCGCGCGGCACGACCAGCAGGGGCGCGGCATGTTCGACGATGCCGGCGACCTGGGACACATGGACGGTGCAGTCGCCGAACACGCGCGGCATGTGCGGATTGACCTCGACGATCACGGTCTTCGCCGTCTGCGACACCGGCTTGGCGTAATCGGTGTTGGTCCCGAACGAGAAGAAGCCGTCCGCATCCATCGGCGAGACGGTGCAGATCAGAGTGTCCACCTTGACCTCGTCGCACAACAGGCGGGGCGACTGCTGAAAGCCCGTGGGGATGAACTGCACGGGGTTGGGGCGACCCTCCTCGTGCGCGCGCTGTTCCAGCCGGCGTTCGATGGCGCTGTGGAACAGGCTCCAGGGGCGGATCCAGTCCATCAGTTCATAGCGCAGCACCGTCTCCCCGGCGATGGCGGTCGAGAGCAGATAATAGAGGTTCACATCCTCCACCTCGCCGTGCGCGGCCCGGTCTGCCAAGGCCTTGAGCAGGGCCGGCGGCTGGGACACGCCAAGGCCCATGGCGACCTTGGCGCCCGGCACGATCAGGGTGGCGGCCTGGTCGGGGGTCTTCAGGCGTTCGGCGTAGAGGGCGGCGTGATCCATGGCGTGCGTCTCCGACATGTCTTCAGACTAGCCTGCCGCGAGGCGGATGGCGGGCCTAGACTTTGGTAGGGTCGGGGGCGGCTTCGATCGGGGAGGCTTCGTCCTGCAGCGCCGCACGGTGGCGCTTCTGCCAGCGCGCCACCCCATAGGCGACCAGCCACAGGGCCATGGCCCAAGCCGCGCCGACCGCCCAGCCGGCGAAGACGTCGGTGGCCCAGTGCGCGCCCAGATAGATGCGCGTCAGCCCGACCAGCAGGGCCAGCAGAATGCCGACGCCCAGGACGAAGACCTTGAACCGCTCGCGCGGGAAGGCGCGGGTCAGCATGACGGCGACGCTGAGATAGAAGACGGTGGACAAGAGGGCGTGGCCGGAGGGGAAGCTGGCGTTGATCGTCTCTACCGCCTGAGCGGCGGCAGGGGGGCGGGCGCGTTCGAACACCGCCTTCAGGCCCTCCGAGAGCACGACGCCGCCGGCCAGGCCAACGACCAGCAGCAGGGACGACAGCCATTTCCGCTGGCTCAGCAGGAAGACGATCACGATCAGGGCGAACAGGCCCAGCACAGAGATGCCGCCCAGCGAGGTGATATCCGCCGCTGCCTCCTTTAGCCACCACGGCCCCCACGGCCGGCCTGGATCGTCGGCATAAGGCCGCATCAGCGCCAGGACATGAAGATCGAAGGCCTGGCCCTCGCCCTCGGTCATCTCATCGGCGAGACCGGCGAAGGTCAGAACGCCGCCGGCGACGACCAGCAGAGCCAGAAGCGCGGCGATTTCCGTGCGGGCGACCGTCAGGGCGCGTATCAAAAAGGCGCGTAAGTCAGAAAGCGTCATGGGCGAGCCAACGGCCAAGCTGGGCAGTCGTTCCGATCACGCGTTCGTGATCATACCGTCGCAGGCTCGTAAAACGGACGTGCTGGCTTGCACGCGGGCTTTTCCCCAGACGGCTGGGACTTGTCCGACCGATTCGCCCACAATGGTCGGCGTCAACCCGTTGACGGGTCATTAGGCATATGCGCCCTATATGTGGGCTCGGGGAGCGCAGAGGCCACAAGATGATGTGGTCGCGGCGCGGGCGGCTCAAACGACTTTTTGTTCAGGACGCAGATGACCATGGCTGGCGGCGAGGCATTGAAGACGACGGAATTCCAAGGCGTTGCGGCGACGCCGACGCCGGAGCGCCCCCACCTGACCGTGGTCAAATCGGTCCAGGTCGACCGCTCGCGCGACGATCTGCTGACCGACTTCGGCAAGAAGACGCTGGAAGATCGCTATCTGCTGCCGGGCGAAAGCTATCAGGACATGTTCGCGCGGGTCTCGACCGCCTTCTCGGACGACGCTGAACACGCCCAGCGCCTGTATGACTATATGAGCCGCCTGTGGTTCATGCCGGCGACCCCGGTCCTGTCGAACGGCGGCGCGGATCGCGGCCTGCCCATCTCCTGCTTCCTGAACGCGGTGGGCGATAGCCTGGACGGCATCCAGAACGTCTGGAACGAGAACGTGGCCCTGGCCTCCAACGGCGGCGGCATCGGCACCTATTGGGGCGGCGTCCGCTCCATCGGCGAAAAGGTGAAGGGCGCGGGCAAGACCTCGGGCATCATCCCCTTCATCCGCGTGATGGACAGCCTGACGCTGGCGATCAGCCAGGGTTCGCTGCGCCGCGGTTCGGCCGCCGTCTATCTGGACATCCACCACCCGGAAATCGAAGAGTTCCTGGAGATCCGCAAACCGTCGGGCGACTTCAATCGCAAGTCCCTGAACCTGCACCACGGCATCAACGTCACCGACGAGTTCATGGAGGCGGTCAAGGTCGGCGGAACCTTCGACCTGAAGTCGCCCAAGGACGGCGCGGTCATGAAGACCGTCGACGCCCGTTCGCTGTGGACCAAGCTGCTCGACATCCGCATGCAGACCGGCGAGCCCTATCTGATCTTCTCGGACACGGTGAACCGCCAGATGGCGCCGCACCAGCGCGACCTGGGCCTGAAGGTCAAACAGTCGAACCTGTGCGCCGAGATCATGCTGCACACCGGCCGCGACCACCTCGGCGTGGACCGGACCGCCGTCTGCTGCCTGTCGTCGGTCAACGCCGAGACCTTCTTGGAATGGCGCGAGGAGCCGCGCTTCGTCGAGGATTTGATGCGGTTCCTGGACAATGTGCTGGAGGACTTCATCCGCCGCGCCCCGTCCGCCATGGCCGCCGCCGTCTATTCGGCCAAGCGCGAGCGTTCGGTGGGTCTGGGCCTGATGGGCTTCCACTCCTTCCTGCAGGGGCAGGGCGTGGCCTTCGAAAGCGCCATGGCCAAGTCGTGGAACATGCGTCTGTTCAAGCATCTGCGTCGCGAGGCCGACAAGGCTAGCCGCCTGCTGGCCGAAGAGAAGGGCCCGTGCCTGGACGCTGAGGAACGCGGCGTGATGGAGCGGTTCAGCCACAAGCTGGCCATCGCCCCGACCGCCTCGATCTCGATCATCTGCGGCGGCACGTCCGCCGGCATCGAGCCGATCCCGGCCAACATCTACACCCACAAGACCCTGTCGGGCTCGTTCGCGGTCAAGAACCCCTATCTGGAGCGCCTGCTCGACGAAAAGGGCATCAACACCGAGGCGGTGTGGAGCTCCATCCTGGAGAACGAAGGTTCGGTTCAGCACCTCGACGCCCTGAACGAGGACGAGAAGGGCGTGTTCAAGACCGCCTTCGAACTGGACCAGCGCTGGGTGATCGAACTGGCCGCCGACCGCGCGCCGGAAATCTGCCAGGCCCAGTCGCTGAACCTGTTCATCCCCGGCGACGTGAACAAATGGGACCTGCACATGCTGCACTGGTCCGCCTGGGAACGCGGCGTGAAATCGCTCTACTATCTACGCTCTAAGTCGGTGCAGCGCGCCGCCTTCGCAGGCGCCGAGGACAAGGCGGAAGAGGTGATCGATCCCAATCAGCCGGATCTCTTCTCCCTACCCAAGACCGACTACGACGAATGCCTGGCCTGCCAATAAGGCCATCTGCACCAAACGACCCGAAGGGCTCCGCGACAGCGGGGCCCTTTTTCGTTTGGGAACCGCTGCTGGTCGTCCTCGTTCAAAAGCGACGAAACCATGACCAAAAGCCGTTGGACTCTTGCGCCTGAGGGTTGCAGTGTGTGTCCAGCGGATCGGTGGGGAGACCGGATGCGATTAAAGGCCTGCATTGTCGGCTTTGGGGGCGTGTTGGCTATGGTCGGCGCGAGCGCCG